>JABDQM010000045.1 GCA_013042315.1 Flavobacteriaceae bacterium
CTATCGATAACAACGGCCGCCGAATCAATACATTTAACGTAAATAACGGAGGTAGTCTATTGAGGCTAACCAATGCCAGAATGAATGTCAGCTATAATATCAGCAGCAAGGATTTCGGACCCAAGGAGGAGGATGACAGGCCTGAGGACGATCCCTACGAAGGACAGAACTACGTAGCAGCAAGTGGAGGAAGAACGGATGATCTCTTTGGCGCTGCCGATAATTTTAATGAGAGTAGTTTTAAAAACCGGGATCCCGACGATATTGAAAATCCGAGATACCGGACAAAAATACCGTGGGATCTGAGGCTACAATACGCAGCAAACTACAGCAACAGTAATCGGCAAAATGAATTCTCGAGCCATTCCCTGATGTTCTCAGGCAATGTGGAATTGTCACCGCGATGGAAGGTGGGGGTGTCTTCAGGTTACGACATTAAAAATCAAGGGTTTACGGTAACCCAACTGCGATTTGAACGCGATCTGAAAAGTTTTAATTTACGCTTTAACTGGACGCCTTTCGGCGATTTTGAGCGCTGGTATTTCTTTATTGGTATAAAGAGTTCTATTTTACAGGATCTCAAATGGGAAAACCGCAGTCAGCCTCCCAGAAGATAATTGAAAACAACATATCAAATGAGCAGCAGAAAAGTAATTCACACCTCCAAGGCCCCATCCCCGATCGGACCTTATAGTCAGGCTATCCTGGCCGGCCATACCCTTTTTATTTCAGGTCAGATCGCCATGGACCCCAACACCGGAGAACTCATTGAAGGCGATATCAAAGAGGAAACCAAAAAATGTATGGAAAATCTCGAAGCGATTCTCACTAAAGCCAGTATGGGCTTCGAACAGGTGGTAAAAGCTTCAATTTTTGTGAAAGACATGAAGCAATTCGCAGAAATAAACGAAGTGTACGGATCTTATTTTGATGCATCATCGGCTCCCGCCCGCGAAACAGTGGAAGTAGCTAATCTTCCCAAGTTTGTGAACGTGGAGATCTCTATGATCGCGATCAGATAGTAGCCTTGTGGAATTCAACCAGGCCGTCAATGGGCCGTTGCCTGATTTCCCCGGGAACCAGATCGTTGCGTTCCAGTACGGCTTTTAGTTCATCCCGAAGGAAATAAGCAATACTGCCCACAAAATGTATCGGCACCTTGGTGGCCAACTCAAATTGCATGATGTAATTATTTACAAACTGCTGCAAACCTTTGTCGATCACTCCCTTACAGTATGGATGCTCTTTGTTTTCGATCAGGAAACGGGCAAAAGTTGCCAGATAGGTATTTGGGTTGGGTTGCTTGTACAGGTTTTCCTTAATTACATCCGGATCCAGGTTGTACTCACTCGCAAATTTGTGACCTAAAGCCTGAGGCATTTTGTGGAAGTAGTAATCCCTGATCAGTTTTCTGCCAAAAAAGTTCCCGCTACCGTCATCCATGGGAATATACCCCAGAGAAATTACCTTTTGAAATAATTGATGTCCGTCGTAGTAGCTACAATTCGACCCCGTACCGAGGATACAAACAATCCCCTGATATCCTATTTTAGTAGTGGAATATATCGCGGCGTAGGTATCTTCCTTTACTTCGATCTTGGCGTTGGTAAAAAATGATTTAAAGATGTTCCTGAGGAATTTTTTCATTCGGTTGGTACCACAACCTGCGCCGTAAAAATAGAGTCGTTTTACCTGGGTTTTACTCTTGGAAATCTCAAAGTTGTTTGCCAGTCGGTCTTCAATGACCTCCCTGGTGAGTACTTCCGGACTGAGGCCCAGGGTCTGGGTCATGAACACCTCATCGCCATTTTTATCCAGGGCTATCCAATCTGCCTTTGTCGCTCCGCTATCAACTATTAATATCATGGAATTACGCTTAAAAAAGAAATCCTTAAAATAAGCAAAATATACCTATTCTAAGGATTTAATTGATTTAGACTTTAGCCCTTAGAGCTTGTGGACATATTCAGCCAGGTCTACTAATTTATTTGAGTATCCCGCTTCGTTATCGTACCAGGAAATGATTTTGAAGAAAGTTGAATTCAGTTCAATTCCTGCATTGGCGTCAAAGATGCTCGTCCTTGGATCACTTACGAAATCCTGAGAAACGACAAGTTCTTCCGTATATCCAAGAATTCCTTTTAATTCTCCTTCCGAGGCTGTTTTAAAGGCTTTTTTGACCTCTTCATAGGAAGTTTCCTTTTTAACCTTAACTGTAAGGTCAACCACAGATACGTCTGCCGTTGGTACCCTGAACGCCATTCCGGTTAGTTTTCCTTCCAGAGCTGGAATCACTTTTGTCACTGCTTTTGCTGCTCCTGTTGAGGCCGGGATAATGTTTAGCATAGCACTTCTACCCCCTCGGTAATCTTTCTTGGATGGGCCATCAACGGTAAGTTGTGTCGCCGTAGTGGCATGTACTGTGGTCATCAGCGCTTCCTCAATACCAAAGGAGTCGTTCAACACCTTGGCCATTGGAGCCAGACAGTTGGTAGTACAAGAAGCGTTGGAGACGATCATATCTGTAGCCTTTACGTCTTTGTGGTTCACTCCCATAACAAACATGGGGGCATCTTTAGAAGGTGCAGAGATCACTACCTTCTTGGCTCCTCCATCGATGTGGTACTGAGCTGTTTCAAGGGTTGTAAAGATTCCTGTACACTCCGCAACGATGTCTACTCCAACAGCGTCCCATTTTACATTCTTAGGATCTCTTTCTGCGGTGATCCTAACGGTTTTACCGTTAACAACCAGGTGGCCATCTTTTACTGATACTGTCCCGTCGAATCTCCCGTGAACTGAGTCGTACTTCAGCAGATAAGCCAAGTGCTCTACATCCAATAGATCATTGATCGCAACGACCTCTACGTTGTCCCTTTTAACGATAGATCTGAGGACGAGTCGTCCTATTCTACCAAATCCGTTTATTCCTACTTTTAATGTTGCCATATTCTTTTCTTTTATGTACTCATTATATCGGATACTCTGATGAGCTCCTTGTTAATTTTTGTTTTTCCTTTGATTGCCTCACTTATTGGGGTGAAGGCGATATCATCATCGAGGATACCTACCATAAGGTTGGTCTTTCCGTCTAACAAAGCTTCTACTGCTTTTACACCCATTCTACTCGCCAGTACCCTGTCAAAACAAGTAGGAGAACCACCTCGCTGCATGTGTCCCAAAACACAAACCCGAACATCGTAAATGGGTAAGTTCTGCTCTACGTATTCCTTGAGTTGGAAGACATTTTTTCCGGTGGTTGTGTCACCTTCGGCTACGACAACAATACTGGAAGACTTCCCTGTGAGCTTACTCTTTTTAAGGGATTCTAACAGACGCTCAAGACCCAAATTTTCTTCAGGGATCAGGATCTCCTCAGCTCCTGCTCCAACTCCTGCATTCAGTGCAATATGTCCTACATCACGCCCCATCACCTCAACAAAGAAGAGTCGGTGGTGAGAACTGGCCGTATCTCGAATCTTATCAATGACCTCCATGGCGGTATTGATCGCCGTGTCAAAACCAAGAGTGTAACGGGTACCAAAAATATCGTTATCAATAGTTCCCGGAATTCCAATCACAGGAATGTTGAATTCTTCGTTAAATAAAAGGGCTCCGGTAAAACTACCGTCTCCCCCTATGACCACCATGGCGTCAACGCCTTCAGATTTGAGTTGATCGTAAGCTTTCTGCCTACCTTCCCTGGTTCTGAATTCTGCACATCGGGCCGACTTTAAAATAGTGCCCCCTTTGTTGATTATATTATTGACGCTTCTCGCATTCATGGGCAGGAAATCTCCTTCGATCATTCCTTCATATCCTCTGTAAATCCCAACGCAATCAATTTTCATATAAGCGCAGGTTCGAACAACGGATCTAATGGCTGCATTCATCCCGGGAGAATCTCCTCCTGAGGTAAAAACGGCTATCTTTTTAATTTTTGCTTCCATAAAAATTTAAGAATATCAAAAATAGCAAACAATTATGAAATCGTGGCCTTTACAGCGCCCTAATTGCTATTGAGGACTTAATCAAACGATGTAGTTTAAAAAATAAATCAGCAGATATCTACTTTGAAGATATTCCAACACCTATCTTACTTTTTCAAGAGATTCGTCTTGGGTTTTTGATAGAATTTTATAAGGCTGTCCCGACCCATTGTCGCCTTTGATTTTTCCGCCTTTAACTTGGAGTTTTCGGTTTCTTGTTTGGGTTTAAAAACCTTCCGCAATAGTTCATTAAAGGTGCTGAAATCCACTTCGTACGATAAACCAATACCCTGAGTATATCCAGTCTGGTCTGCCAGGAATTGCTGGATCTCGTTTTCCCGGTTAAAGATCTTTGCCCTTAGGGTTCCTTCTTCATTCAATAGCACCTGAACTTCCACATCTCCAGCGACCACGGTTTCACTTACTCCGCCTACCGGTACTCCAAATCGACCGTTGAACAAAACCCTGTCACTGATCCGTGTCGACACCGTTACTCCAAATCGATTCTCGGTTTCAATCTGACTCGCGTCGAGCGTGCTCTGTTCCAGAGAAAATCCAAAATCGAATTTATCATTACCGCCACCCAACAAAGAATTTACAAGGCCTGAGGCGGTCTGTATCAGATTCCCTGTCACCGCCTGCTGATTCAATCCGCTACCTTCATCCACGAAGGTGCCCTGAGCGAGCAGGAAAAAGGCATTTCGTTCTTCTACGGTGGGATCCTGAAGCTTGTACTCCAGTTCAGACTGCACAATAGAACTCGTACTCGGAAATTCGATATTAAAGTCGATAGTAGGACGCTCCAACTCTCCTGTGAGCTGAACGACAACGTCGGTAGGTATTCTCCTGGTTACTCCCGAATTATCGAGGAGAGGAGCCGGATTTGCGTTCAGGGAATAGACCGCCTCTAAATTTAATTGAGCGGCAAGCGGGGTTCCATCCCATACAATACTTCCTCCGGGTTTAACCGTAAAGGACTTGTCTATAACACCCCCAAAGCGATAATTGTAAGTTCCGGTTACCACGACAAAATCTCCAAACATATTGAATGTCCCCTTGGTATTGATCCTTATCAGAAGGATTCCTTCCCCGGTTCCTCTCAGAGAGGATCCGGTTTTCTGATCAACTACGATCTCTACCTCGGCATCGGGAGTAACATCGAGATCAAAATTGAGTTCCAGTCCCTCGTAATCTTGTAAGGCCTTCTCAATTTCAAAGGTCTGCTGATCCTTTTTTTCTATAAAATTGATAAAAGAGTAATCACCTACTGAGGCCACATCACTCAGTGGGATCTTCAGGGAAGTACCTTCGGCGGTTTCGCCGTCGACTTTGATGGTCAATGCCCTGGTTGGGCCAAAGATCCTTCCTTCTCCGTTGAGATAACCAGTTCCGTAATACAGTACTTCCTCCTCAAAGGGAGTGTTGAGAATCAAGAAACGATTGTTATTCGTATTGACGTCTAAATCCAGGGTCCAGTCGTCCCAGAATTGATGTTTTATAGTCCCATCGAGTTCGGCCGAGGTGTTCATCGCGACATCCGTCAGCTGTATGTTTTCAAAATCGAAGGTCTGGTTGTACAACCGCACCCTTGAATTGGGCCCGAAACCGTAATCCACATTGAGGTAAGGTATAGCGATCCCTGCATCGTTGAGATTTAGAAGTCCGCTAATATCGGGGTTGCGCAGATCTCCTTTGATCTGGGCCGCCCCGTTGATCATTCCCCTGATATTGGTGATGATTCCTTCACCCAGGGGACTAAACGGTTCCAAGCTGAAGTTATTAAAATTAGCCATCAGATCTGCATCCGGAACATCGTCCCGATTGCTGAAATTTCCCAAAAGACTGAATTTCTCTACCCCATCATCGGAGATTTGAGAGTTTACGACATATTCAGTAAGATCCCTATTCCCTACTATACCAATGCTCAACTCCCCGAGAGGGATTTCGTTGACCCCGAAATCTGAAATTTGCAGGTTACAAGAGGGGAGATAAATATCATCCTTCTGAAGGATATTCAAAGTTCCGTTGATTTCTCCCTGCAGCCTCAGGCTGTCAATACTTGGGGTGATTTTATTTAAGGAGACAATTTTAAAATCGAGTTGTAGATCTTTATAGGTGGAATCAGCCAATTCGCCTCTGAGCCTGATTTGTTCCCGGTTATCATTATTCATCACGATCTCCTGTATCTGAATACTGTCGAGCGATCTACTGATGATCACCTTGTTTTTCTGATCCCCATCCTTGTTCAGGATCCAGGTATTTCCCTTAAAATTGATATCAGATCGCTTTAAGCCAATTACTGAACGATTCTGTGCATTAAAAGTGTGATAAAAGTTAAGGTTATAACTGTCATTAAAATCCCTCCCTCCTTTAAACTCTGTCCTGAAGAAAAGCGTGTCAGATAAGGTAGTGTTGATCAGGTTAAAGTCTTTGAGATCATAGTACACCGATTTTACGTCGGAAACGGAGACATAGGTATTGAAGAGCGGGTTTTTGTTATCGATCTTTACATCAATACTATCGAAGACGTTTTCATAGGCTGATATCCTGGGCGATTTAAAATTGAGTTTAAAGTCGCCCTCATCCGCAACGATATTCCCTCTGATAAAGGTATTGGGATCAAAGGCAACCTGTGGAAAAAACACATCCACAATCTTGTTGTAGATTTTAAAATTAAAATCGAGTATCTGACCTTCTGATATTTCGAAAGGCTTAAAATTGGTGTAGATGCTACCTATAGAGTTCCTAAGCAGTTTATCGAGCTCTTCCACCTTAAATTTGCCTCGCATAAATCCGGTGATGATATCGGGAGAATTAATTTCGACGGTCCTGATACTATCCCGGTCAAAGGAAGAGGTTACCTTGAAATCTTCAAAGTAATAGGTATTGTTGATGTTTTGGTAATTGGTGTTCGAAAAGGAAACGTTGCCAATTACGTCATCTAAATTGCTTCCCGAAATATCCATTATTACATCTCCTTTAAACACGGAAACACTATCCCTGATAAAATTTAGTTTTTTAAGGTCGGCATAGGCCACGGACGCATTAAAATTGAAGTTATTGACTGAGCCACCAAAATCGGCCAGCCCTTTAAAATCTAAATTAAAGTTAGGGTCGTTTACCTTCAGTAAACCATCGAACAATTGGTCTTTAAGAATACCCGAAACGTTGAGATCCCGGTAATTGTATTTGTTAAATTCAATGGAATACACCTGCCCGATGACCTCAGTATTCAAGTTATCCTGAGCAAATCCCATACCTTCCACATTCACATCCATGGAAGCCAAGCCTAGTTTTTCATCATTGACAAATCTGCCTAAATCAAAATCGATAAGGGATACAAACCCCTTGTAGCGGGCGTTGTCAATTTGGTCTACGTCGGTGAGGGTTAGATCTACATAACTACTCCCAATACTGCTGTTTATATTCACTCTGGTTTCAACAGATGATTCAGTAATTGTCGCATCCCCACGAACCGTAAACTGACCTAATTTAGAGAAAGTGGAAGGAATAGAGGTGCCCAATACTTCAGGCATAAGGGACCTTAGTTCGTAATAGCTGGTGGTGATATTTTTTATCCCCGCCTCGAGGACAAAGGGATCGTCTTTGGTAAATAGATTTTTAAAATTAAAATCTCCCCTGATTCCTGTATTCTCTGTGGTAAGGAATACTTCATTGACATTCAGGTCGTTGAGCACTCCGTTGAGCGACGAGGAAAAAAGCACTTCTTTTCCTGAACCGAATTGCCGGGACAAGGTATTGACGTCATCCAGGGAGACCTTAGAATCTACAAAGTTCGCCGTGAGATTTACCTTGTTTAGAAAATCCTTAAAATCTTCCCGATTGTAATCGAAAACCAGATTACCAACAAGCTGTGATTTCGGGGTATTGATTTCAAGTGAATCAAATCGCATCTGTTGGGTGGTATAAGTAAAAGAGGTCCCTAGCTTGGTGAGTTCCAGACCCCTTTTGCTCATAAATGACAAAGCTTCGATCTCCGTAGTCACTTCTGGACCCAAGATCTGAAATTGTCTTGCGTTGAGATTGAGATTTTTAAAATTCAGAGTTTCTTGCTTCTCGATATTCTCATCGATAAGACGGAAGATCGAGTTTTGTATTTCAATTTCTGAAGAAGAAAGATAAAAAGGTGGACTACCAGGGGCTCTTGGCTTGTTGTCATCCAATTTAGCGACAAAGATATCGAGGTTGGTATTGGTTTCCCCTTCGTAGGTTTTAAGCTTAAAATTGAGGCCGTCTATTTCGATGGCTCCAAATTCAAGGCTTCCTCCCATCAAATTCCGAATACTCAGAATAGAGGTATTTAATTCATCGATGTAGATTAAAGTATCCTGCTGGTAGTCCTGAATAAAAATACCTTCCAAGGCCGTATCCCATGAAATAAGGGATACACGCAATCGATCTATATTGATATTGGTCCCAAATTCCTTGTTAATCGAATTGGTGGCGTACTTTGCCAGGTTGGTCTGGACCACCGGTAAAGAAAGGATTATGGAGCTTAAAACCAAGACCAGCAATACTGCGAGCAGTATCCTAATCCCTATTTTTCTTAATTTTTTGATAGGACGATATGATTTACCTTTGTGCGACCAATAATTATTCCAAAGCTAGGTGAAAAATCAAAATATCTACATACTGGCCATAGAATCTTCTTGCGACGACACTTCGGCTGCGGTAATGAGCAATGATACCACGTTGAGCAATGTTGTAGCCACTCAGAAGATTCACGAAGAATACGGCGGTGTGGTTCCGGAATTGGCCTCGAGGGCACACCAGCAAAATATTGTCCCTGTAATCCACCAGGCTCTGGCTAAAGCAAAGATCGGTAAAAATCAGCTATCAGCCATAGCTTTTACCAGAGGACCGGGCTTGATGGGTTCCCTACTGGTAGGTACTTCCTTTGCCAAATCCATGGCGCTGGGATTAGAAATTCCACTGATTGAAGTGAACCATATGCAGGCTCATATCCTCGCCCATTTTATCAAGGAAGAAGACTTTAATGCTCCCAGTTTTCCATTTCTGGCATTAACGATAAGCGGGGGGCATACCCAGATCGTAGTGGTCAGAGACTATTTTGATATGGAGATTTTGGGAGAAACACTAGATGATGCAGTGGGAGAAGCCTTTGATAAAACAGCAAAGATCATCGGCTTACCTTACCCGGGCGGACCCCTGGTAGATAAATTAGCCCAAAAAGGAGATGCCCATGCCTTTCCTTTCCCCAAACCCAAAGTGAAAGGTCTTAATTTTAGTTTTAGTGGATTAAAAACCAGCATTTTATACTTTATTCAGCGAGAAACAGCGAAAGACCCCGACTTCATTAAAGATCATAAGGAAGATATTTGCGCCTCTATCCAATACACCATCATTGAAATTTTGATGGGGAAATTAAAAAAGGCGGTGAAGGAGACAGGTATAAAACAAATTGCCATTGGAGGAGGTGTCTCGGCAAATTCAGGAATACGTGAGGCGTTGAGAAATGCGGAGAGTGAACTAGGTTGGACCACCTATATCCCAAAATTTGAATACTGTACTGATAATGCCGCAATGATTGGAATTGTAGGATACCTGAAGTATCGGGAAGGAAAGTTTAGCGATCAGAGCATCTCGGCCAAGGCACGTTATGTCATCCCATAAATCGGGCTAAAAAAAAGATTCGTGTCGGGAGGAAATACGCTATATTTAAGTGATCCTGTTTGTTCAAAATAGCTCAAAATGCCCTTTGATACTGTATTGGCTGAAAGAAATTATCTTTGTTTCAAACGAATACCTTAAAAGTGAAAAAGAACTTCATCAATACCCGACTCTTGGACTTCAACATGGAAGAGGTGTATTAAAATTTTGAAACAACCTAAGCCTATGCAATTATTTTACAATTCGGAAATTACAGAATCATCGAAAACTTTCACCTTAAGTCCGGATGAGAGCAAGCATCTGTTGAAAGTGCTGCGCAAAAAGAAAGGAGATCATTTCCATGTCACCAACGGCAAAGGCTGGATATTTACAGCCGCTTTGGACAATACCGATCTTAAGAAAGCGACCGCCAATGTAGTCTCATCAGAGAAAAGGC
>JABDQM010000047.1 GCA_013042315.1 Flavobacteriaceae bacterium
TCTTCTTCTCTTTTCGACGGCAGATTAACTCTAGAAGGCCTGGTCTCCACCAAATCAGAAACCCCCACTTTTGATATGAAATTAGGTGCCGATCAATTTCTTCTGGCCGAAGCTTTTAGCAACCTCGAGTTGTTAAAAACCCTGGCGCCCATTGCTTCAGCACTTCAGGGAAAACTCAATTCCAAAATTTCTATTTCGGGAAATCTCAGTCCGGAATTCACGCCGATGCTCGAGAGTATTACAGGAAATGTTCTTGCGGAAATCCTCGAAACTAAAATCAAGCCTGAAAAGGCCAACGTACTGAATGCCATGGCTTCTCAGCTTCAATTTATCGATTTGGAAAAACTGAATCTGAATGGCATCAAAACAGCACTTTCGTTTGATAATGGAATCGTTTCTGTAAAACCTATGACCTTTAATTATCAGGATATAGCAATAACCGTAAACGGGAGCCACAGTTTCGACAGAAAACTGAACTACGCAGCAAAGCTCGACGTTCCGGCTAAGTATCTGGGTGCTGAGGTGAACAACCTGATTGCTAAAATAGACGACAATAGCTTGCAAAACCTTACCGTACCTGTGGCCGTGAGTATAGAAGGGGTTTACAGCAACCCTCAGGTAAAAACAGATTTGACCTCGGGGGTCAAAAATCTCACGGCAAGCCTGGTGGAAGTCCAAAAACAAAAACTCCTCAATAAAGGAAAGGAAAAAGCCTCTACACTACTAGATGGCCTGCTGGGAGGAAAGAATAACAAAGACACTACAGCTACTGAGGGCAGCACAACCGAAGAAGTGAAGAAAACACTGGGAAATATTCTCAATGCCGGTTCTTCCAAAAAGGATTCAGTAAAGAATGATTCTACAGCGGCCAACTCACCTAATTCATCTGTAAAAGATGCTGCAAAATCAGTTTTGGGAGGATTGCTGAAGAAAAAGAAAAAAGATTCGGTATCAGTGAGCAAGGATACGATCAAGTAATATTGAGGGAAACGTAGTAACCTTCACTTCCCCTGATATTAAAGACCGTATTATCCTCAAAAAGAAAATATTGCCCCTTGATGCCCATTAGTTTTCCACGGTATTCAGGGGTTTTTTCCAGATTCAGGCTCTTTACCTTTTCCGGATAACGAAGAACAGGAAATTCCAATTCGGTTTCTTTATTGCTCTCGATAAAGTAAGACGCTGCCTCCTCAGGTATATATTGGCGTAATTGGTTTCGCCAGTCGACAAGGTCTTCGTCGTCTACTTTATTGGTTAACATTTTCCTCCAGTTGGTTTTATCCGCTACGTGTTCTTTTAACGCTACTTCTGTTATTCCAGCGAGGTACCTGTTGGGTACTTCCACAATCTCAATTGCCTCGTGTGCTCCTTGGTCTATCCAGCGGGTAGGTACTTGTGTTTTCCGGGTGACCCCAACCTTTACATTGCTTGAGTTGGCCAGATATACGATATGAGGCTGTAACTGTACCTTTTTTTCGTAATCCAAATCCCGGTCTTCTTTCCCGAGATGGGCAGTACTGAGTTCGGGGTGCATGATCCAATCGCCGGCGGAAGGAATTTCATAAAAACAACTCCGGCAGAAACCCTGCCTGAAAATAGGCCGCTCAAGACCGCAATTAAGGCATTGATATTTTAGAAAGGCAATGTGCAACTCCTTATTCAGGACCTGGTTTACATTGAGAAAGTCGTTGTTAAACAGTAAATAATACTGAATGGGACTTCCCATTTCTGTTTTCATTTTCCTTAAAACCCCTTCGTATTGCATATAAGTGTGTTTGTAGAATATCCGCTAAATTTTGCTACCTTTCTTCCTTATTTTTAGCAAGCCAAAGATACCGAAAAATGCCAATTCCATTATTTAACTCCATAGCTTCTTGGCTGCTTAAAAAGCGGTATCACCAAATCGAACTTTTCCTGAAATATCCCGCTGAGGTGCAGCAGGAAGTGCTGGAACAATTATTAGAGATCGCAGAGGATACTGAGTTTGGTAAGAAATACGACTTTGATTCAATTGAAAACTACAAGACTTTCAGAGAGCGTGTACCCATAGTTTCCTATGAGGAGGCCGAGCCCTTTATTGAGAGGAGCAGGAGGGGGGAACAGAATATTTTCTGGCCCACAACCATAAAATGGTTTGCAAAAAGTAGCGGAACTACCAACTCCAAGAGTAAATTTATTCCGGTGAGCACTGAAGCCCTGGAAGACTGCCATTACAAATCGGGTAAGGATCTGCTCTGTCTCTATTTGAATAACAATGAGGATTCACAGCTATTTACCGGAAAAAGCTTGCGACTTGGAGGTAGCAAGGAGCTCTATGAAGATAACGGGACCTTTTTTGGCGACCTTTCAGCCATTTTGATTGATAATATGCCCTTCTGGGCTGAATTGAGCAGTACTCCCAGTAATAAGGTGTCCCTCATGAGTGAATGGGAAACAAAGATGAATGCTATCATCCAGGAGAGTATTCAGGAAAATGTGACCAGTCTGGCGGGTGTGCCTTCATGGATGCTTGTTTTACTAAATAATGTCCTTGAAGAAACCGGGAAACAACACCTTTTTGAGATCTGGGAGAATCTGGAAGTGTATTTTCACGGAGGAGTTAGTTTTCACCCTTACCGTGAACAGTACGCCAAGTTATTGCCGAGAAAGCGATTCAAATATTACGAAATCTACAACGCCTCTGAGGGGTTTTTTGCCATTCAGGACAGGAATAACGCCGATGACCTTCTGCTGATGCTTGATTACGGGATCTTTTACGAGTTTATTCCGATGGATCAGTACGGTACAGAAAAGCAACAGGCAATCCCTCTTTGGGAAGTTGAGACCGGCAAGAACTACGCCATAATAATCACGACTAATTCAGGTTTGTGGCGCTATAAAATAGGGGACACGGTCCGCTTCACTTCAACAGATCCCTACAGGATAAAGATTTCCGGAAGGACAAAACACCATATCAATGTTTTTGGGGAGGAGCTTATTATAGAGAATGCTGAAAAGGCTTTGGAACAGATTTGCCAGAAAACGGGAGCTCAAATTAAAGATTATACAGTGGCGCCCATTTTTATGTCCGGAAAAGAGAAAGGGGCTCACGAATGGATGATCGAATTCAGAAAGGTTCCGGAAAAACTCAATTTCTTTACCGAATCCCTGGATAGTGCTCTTAAATCCTTGAATTCGGATTACGAGGCCAAGCGATACAACAACATGACTTTAAACATGCCTACTATCCATATAGCTCGTGAAAATCTTTTTTACGACTGGTTGAAATCCAAAGATAAACTGGGTGGGCAGCACAAAATCCCTAGATTATCCAATGATCGGGCTTATTTGGATGAGCTTTTAAAGATGAATAGTTAGGAAAAATACTACTCCCAACCTTCCATTTTACGCGACTACATCGATAAAATACCTACGCACGTCAAAAAAATAGCAGATTTTCCCCGATTATACTCAATTTGAGGCTCCTAACTTAACCGACAACCTTAAAATTATGGCAGAAAAGCTCGTTATCTTATCCGATATGTGGGGTTCTAAGAAGGGTCTTTGGATCACTTCTTACCTTGGATACCTACAACAGTATTTTGACATTCAGTTTCACGATACGCAACAGTTATCTGACGTGGAGTTGGTGGTGTACACCTCTGAGAATCTTTATGAAGCTTTCAGAGAGGGAGGAAGAGACTATGCCGTGGCGCAACTCCTGAAAAAGGAAACTCAACCGGCTCACTATCTTACTTTTTGCGCGGGTGGCACTGTTGCCTGGCTTGCAGCTCAAAAAGGCTTGCCAATCAAATCTCTTTATGCGGTCTCTCCAATAGACTTACCTATGGAAGAGCCAAAACCCGATTGTCCGGTGAGACTATTATTCGGAGGGAATGATAAAGATATTCCTAGTCCAGATTGGGCTGAAAAGAAAAGCGTGTCTTTGGAGGTTATGCCGCAATACGGGCATGAATTGTACTCTGACGAGATGATTATCAAAAAAGTATGCTTGTCTCTTTTAGAAGCTGCTATTCACAAAAAATTTCAACTTTAAGAGACCGCTTTTAACTTCTTAATGGTCTCATAGGAAAGTTTCTCCTCAGCATAAGGTTTAGACACCTTAAACTCTTTTTCTTCACTACTGGGAAGTTCAAACATAGCATCCGTAAAAACAGCTTCGCATAGAGAGCGAAGTCCGCGTGCGCCAAGCTTGTATTCAATAGCCTTTTCTACAATATAGTCCAATGCCTGATCCGTGATCTGAAAGCTGATCCCATCCATGGCAAATAGTTTCTCATATTGCTTGATGATGGCATTCTTTGGTTCTGTAAGAATGGCCCTGAGGGTTTTCTTGTCCAGGGGATTCATATGGGTGAGAACGGGTAATCGCCCGATGATCTCGGGAATAAGTCCGAACTCCTTTAAATCCTTTGGGATAATATACTGAAGAACATTGTCCTGGTCGATATGCTCCTCTTTGCGTGAGGCGCTATATCCAATGGCCTGCATGTTCAACCTCTTAGTGATGATGCGTTCTATTCCATCAAATGCACCACCCGCTACAAAAAGGATATTTTCAGTATTGACTTCGATAAATTTTTGATCAGGATGTTTTCTGCCTCCTTTTGGCGGAACGTTCACAACAGTTCCTTCGAGAAGTTTTAGCAAGCCCTGTTGAACTCCTTCCCCCGATACATCGCGGGTTATTGAAGGGTTATCACTTTTTCGTGCGATCTTGTCTATTTCATCGATAAAAACAATTCCGCGTTCAGCTTTTTCAAGATTGTAGTCGGCCGCCTGTAAGAGCCTGGTGAGGATACTTTCCACATCTTCCCCCACATAGCCTGCTTCAGTAAGTACCGTTGCATCTACTATGGCCAAAGGAACATTCAGCATTTTGGCAATAGTGCGAGCCATAAGGGTTTTACCGGTACCGGTTTGCCCCACCATGATAATATTACTCTTTTGGATTTCAATTTCGTCTTCCTTTGAGCTGGGTTGTAAGAGGCGTTTATAATGGTTGTAAACCGCTACGGAAAGGACTTTTTTTGTTCTGCCCTGCCCAATAATAAATGTATCCAGAAAATCTTTAATCTCTCTGGGTTTTTTCAGGGTTAGTTCTGAAGACAGGTCATCAGTCTTGGACTGTTTTGATTCTTCAGCCACTATCCCATGTGCCTGTTCGATACATCGATCGCAGATATGGGCATCCAGTCCTGCGATAAGCAGGTTCGTTTCTGGCTTTTTTCTACCACAAAAAGAACATTCTAAATTTTCCTTCGCCATTTTTCTAGGTACTATCGGCTATTATAACGAAATAATTCCGGTTTTGGTTTATTTCATGGGCTAGTGACCCACTTTTAAGGATAAGAGGAAGATTT
>JABDQM010000051.1 GCA_013042315.1 Flavobacteriaceae bacterium
GTTTTCCCACCTCTTGTTCATCTTGTCTTTTACTAAATAAATACCCTCAAAACCCTCTATTTTTACCGGAGTGTTATAGCCCATGCCCTTCCTTATCAAGTCTCGTGAAACTGCAATACACCTCATACCCGCACTCAGGGTATCTCCCCAGGCCGCCACATTAGCCAAGGGTTTGGTCTGAGAAGCAATTGAATTATATGCTGTAGCTGTGACTTCCATGGACTTCCATATCCATTCTTCCTCTTTCTCAGCACAGCCGCTAGGTAATGATGACATCATCAGGCCTAGTGTACCTATGAGCAACACTCGAAATATTTTATTGTTATTGATCATCATGTTCTATGATCTTTAGATCCCTTGCTACTTTTTACCTAATTTGTTCTGCCATTGACCTGCCTTATAACCGTGATCGGGTTACGGGCTTATTCGAATATCGGAAAGTTTAAAATAACACTAAGTGAAATGAAGAAAAATATTAAAGGGTTTGTTTTAATTCTATTAATGATCATAGGTATAATAGTCTTTTGGCAATATCCCAAATTAAATCTTATCTCCGGCTTTGCCGCGAAAAATACAGCATCAACGATCTATATTTCAGGTAGAGGCCTTAATTCTATTACCGCTTACGACCACGATGTACCCCTGGTAAAACTAGCCAGTTCTTCCTACGATAGCGCTGAAAAATCTTCCATGGCCAATGTCTTTGGCTTAATGGAGCGAAAAGCGATCTGTCGTGATGGACTGGGATGTGTCCTGACCAACGATGACTTTGATCCAAGGGTCTATTCTCAAAAACCTGTGCGGGCAAGTACAGATATTGCCCTGCCCTATCCTTTAGGCCATTTGGAAGAGAAAGATACCCTTTTTGAAAATGTAGACTACAAATCCCTTAAGAGTGCCCTCGATCACGTTTTTGCAGACACCGTAAAAACCAGAACCGTTTTAGTTCTCTACAAGGGCAATATCATCGCTGAGAGATATGCGGAGGGATTTACTAAAGACACCCCTGTGCTGGGCTGGTCGATGACCAAAAGTGTATTGGCTACCCTTTACGGGATACTGGAATATCAGGGTAAAATCAATGTAGAAGACAAAGTTGATCTACCTTCATGGAAAAGTGACGAAAGAAAGAATATAAGCCTGAATCATTTACTTCGCATGCAAAGTGGACTTGCCTGGGATGAAGATTATTCCAGGATTTCTGACGTTACACGAATGTTGTTCATGGAATCGAATATGGCTGCCTCACAAGCTGTAAAAGAACAGCTTGCCCAGCCTACGGAAATCTGGAATTATTCCTCAGGAACCACTAATCTCCTGTCGGGCCTGCTGCGCAATACATTTATCAATTATCAAAATTATTTAGATTTTCCATACAAGGCTCTTATAGACAAGATAGGCATGCATTCAATGCTGCTTGAGACTGATCTGGCGGGAAATTTTGTGGCTTCTTCCTATGGTTGGGCCAGTACACGCGATTGGGCAAAATTTGGCCAACTTTATCTGCAAAAGGGCCATTGGAATGGTGAGCAATTATTCCATCCGGACTGGGTTTCATATATCACTAGGCCAACAGCACATTCTGACGGAGTATACGGGGCGCATTTCTGGCTTAATGCTGAAGGTAAATTTCCAGATGTGCCCAAAGACATGTATTCCGCAAACGGATATCAGGGACAACACGTTTTTATCATTCCATCAGAAGATCTGGTTGTCGTAAGAACGGGATTGGCGGAGGCGCCACAGTTTGATACTAATGTATTTTTAAGTGAAATTCTCACCGCTATTCGATAGCTCCCGATACGTTTATAACAACAATAAAGACCTACACCACAAAAGGACCTCAGTTGACAACAATATTTATGTGAGTGAAAGATTCTCCAGTATGTTTACTCTGTAATTAACAAGGAGTTAATTTTTTCATTTTCATATAGTGTTCTCGTAAAAAGGCCCCGATCATCACTGACGGGGCCTTTTTTATTTAGATTTTTTTCTCTCAATCAGGGAATCCAATTATTCTTACCAAAATCGGGCTTGCGTTTTTCCAGAAATGCATTCCTACCTTCTTTTGCCTCCTCAGTCATATAGGCAAGACGAGTGGCCTCTCCTGCAAACACCTGTTGCCCAACCATCCCGTCATCAGTAAGGTTCATGGCAAACTTGAGCATTTTTATCGAGGTAGGTGATTTAGCCAGGATCTCTTGGGCCCATTCATAAGCGGTTCGTTCAAGTTTATCATGAGGCACTACCGCATTAACCATCCCCATTTCCAAGGCTTGCTGTGCTGAATATGTTCGTCCTAAAAAAAAGATCTCCCTGGCCTTTTTCTGACCCACCATTTTTGCCAGGTAGGCCGAACCATATCCTCCGTCAAAACTGGTCACATCAGCATCTGTTTGCTTAAATTTTGCGTGCTCTTCACTGGCAAGGGTAATATCACAAACCACGTGAAGGCTATGGCCTCCCCCTACGGCCCATCCCGGCACCACAGCGATGACGACTTTGGGCATAAAGCGAATAAGTCGCTGCACCTCCAGTATATTGAGTCGGTGGTAACCATCCTCCCCTACGTATCCTTTATGTCCTCTCGCCTTCTGATCTCCCCCACTACAAAAAGAATACACCCCATCTTTCTCAGAAGGGCCCTCAGCAGAGAGGAGAATTACACCGATAGATGTGTCTTCCTGTGCATCGTAAAAAGCGTCGTATAACTCTTTGGTAGTTTTAGGCCGGAAGGCATTCCTGACATTCGGTCTGTTAAAGGCAATTCTCGCTACGCCGCCTGATTTTTTATAGGTGATATCTTCATATTCTCCGACGGTCTTCCAGGTAATGTCTGAATTCATATGTTTTTTTGTTTCTGAAGTTAAAGATAAGCCTTCTGATCTCGCCTGCCAATCCCACTCAGGGATCTTATTTATCAACTTCTCCCCGAGCGTTCTGCTCTTTGAGCGATATCCATTTAGAGAGGTATTTACTACTGCCCATGGTATGGTGCAACAACATCCTTCCTGTGAAATTATTCCTCCTGTGAGTTTCGAGATTCTCCTGGAGGTTCTCCAAGACCGATTTAAATTCGAGACGAAAACTCTCTATTCCAAATTCATCCTCAATAGATTTAATTCCTTTTACTTGAGCTTGTTCCCATCGATCTTTATCCTTGAAAAGAATAATGGCTTTTTCTGAAAAGTCTGCTGCATCTGAGGCCAGAAGGTCATGGTGCTTTATAAAAGGTGTCCCCTCTGCCCCTACCTCCGTCATCACCGACGGAGTGGCGGATGTGACCGACTGAAATAATTTTCCCTTAAGTCCGGCCCCGAAACGAAGTGGCAGGAGATTCACCCGTGTATTCTGCAGAATTTCTCCGATATCTTTTACCCAACCTTTGACCAAGAATCCTTCTTCAGGCTGATGGAAATCGGTGATAATCTTAGGCAGATAGGCACCATAAATATTGAGTTTAGCATTGGGCAAAGCCTTCCTTATTCTCGGCCAGATGTCTCCTTTTAGTAAATTGATGGCATCAATATTTGGCGAATGTTTTCCGTTGCCGATAAAGCAAAAATCGCTTCGTAATTCGTAAGCTGGAGCGGCTTGAATTTTATCTGAAAAATCCGAGTCGAGAACAAAGGGAAGGTAAAACAAAAGCGAGTCATCTATTTCGCTATTGTGCTTTAACCAATCTATTTCATATTTCGATATGATCAAGGAAAGGTCGCATCGGTAGATACTGGTTATTTCTCTTAGAGTTATATCCTGTACCTTCCAGAAGTCCGGATTAAAGGAGACTCCTTCTTTCAGGGCAAGTTCCCGACTTTTCCGTAAAGAATGCAAGTCCTGAGTGTCGAGAATTCGAATCGTATCCGGAAGCTGTTCTGCCACACGCCACCCAAAATATTCTTCGGTGAGAAAACGGTCAAACACAACTATTTCGGGCTTGAGTTCAGAAATGAATAGATCAAAGCTATCGCAGTTGAGTTTTATAGGAACACAATCTATTCCTCTTTCCTCCAGCTTAGCTGAGTGAGTAGTTTTAGAGGCTGCTGAACAGAAAGTGACCTTATAATTGAAAGCCTTGAAAAAATTCAGCAGCTGAAGGGTGCGCACCCCTGCTCCTGTCGCCTCGGGTTCAGGCCAGGTGAGGCCAATCACAAGAACCGCAGGCGATTTATTTTCCATACTTACATTTTAGCTGCAAACATCTGGGAGATTTTCAGGCGCAATTTACGTTCGTAGTCTTCTTCTAACCACTCTTTGTAATTCTTGGTGTTGTTCATAATGCAATATGAATATTGCCTTACGCGATACTCAATTTCTTCCTTCAATTGTTTTGCGAGGATTCTGGCCTCAAAGACATCTTCGCTGTTATCAACGCAGATCTTAGCGTGTTGTTCAATACTCCGCTCCAGCACGATCTTAGATCTTTTTCCCTGGGCAAATATTTCTTTGTAAACGGCCTTGACATCAAAATCAATATCCGTAGACTTTGCAAACTTCTCCCTGAGTTCCGGGGGCATCTCGTAGACAAATTCCCTTTCGATATCCTCGTCATTCTTGATGTTCTCAAGGTAAAAGTCAGGAAAGTGGAAAATTTCCTGCCAGTCGATCGGCGCGTCCCACATGCCAAATCTCGCAATGTTATTTCCGAGATCTACAACTGTAAATTCATCTTTGTCTGGTAATATTCGCGATCCCCGTCCGATCATCTGAAAATACAGGGTGAGGGACCTCGTAGCTCTGTTCAGAATTATGGTTTCCACTGTGGGCTCGTCAAAACCGGTGGTGAGAATACTCACTGAGGTAAGGATAGCATCAGGGGTATTTGAAAACCATTCGAGTATTTCTTTTCGTTCCGATGCTGTATTCTTGTTATCCAGGTGCCTGATAGGATATCCGGCCTTTTTAAAGGTTTCATAGACGTATCGGGAGGTATTGATCCCGTTGTTGAAAATCAGCGTTTTTGTGCCTTTTCCGATCTCTTCATAAGCGCCCAGTAATTTGGAGAGCATATTGTAATTTCCGTAGAGTTCATCTGAGGATTTTACGGTATAGTCTCCGCTAATGCCCAATTTTAAGGACTTCAGGCTAACATCGTAATTATACATATTGGCCCGGGCCAAATACTTTTTTTTGATCAGCGATTCAATGGATTGTCCCACTATAAGTTTTTTGTAGTGGTCCTTCATTGGAAGCTTTATGTTTGAACTCAAAGGTGTAGCCGTGACCCCGAGAATTATAGAGGAATCAAAATACTTAAAGAGCTTTCTAAAGGAATTGTAATGGGCCTCATCTATGATTACGAGACCAATATCTTTAAGGGAAATAGTGCCTTCCTGCAAGCGGTTGTTCAGCGTCTCCACCATAGCAACATAACACATATGTGGATCTGTGCTAGGTAATTCTTTTACATCACTGTTGATGATTTTGTTCTTAACACCAAATCCCCTTAGCATTTTAGAAGTTTGCTGACTAAGCTCTATTCTGTGGGTGAGTACAACAACTTTTTTCCGGCGATGTTCAATAAACCGGCGGGTAATTTCCGAAAAAACAACGGTTTTACCGCCTCCAGTAGGAAGCTGGTACAAGAGGTTAGAACTGTCTGAGTCATTATCGAGGTGTTCAAATATCGTGTGAAGATCCTGCAATTGATAATCGTAAAGAGTCTTCTCAATATTTTCGGTGGAAATCGACAAAAAGTGAAAGGTTTTTAGGTTAAAAATTCTATTCAGGGACTCTTAATAAGCCAATTTGCAAAACTAGAAGTTTTTTTCTCTTTAATGAAATTTAAAGTCTGAATTCTGATTTTAATACCCGAGATCGAGGTCAATTTGATTCAATAGAGGTTCATCATTTTGAAGTCTCCTGAAATTTTCGGCTAATTGGGGTACTACAGATTTAGGGTCAGATACACTGGCTACATGAGGTGTGATTTTTATCAGCGGATGTTTCCAAAAGGGATGTTTTTCAGGAAGGGGTTCTTGTTGAAACACATCCAGGCAGGCGCCTGAGAGTTGTCCCGAATCCAGAAGGGGAACCAACTCTTCCTCTACCAGGTGGCCTCCCCTGGCCACATTGATCAGATAAGCACCCTGTTGAAGGTGAGATAAGTTCGATTTGTTCAGTATACCCTTAGTTTCTGAAGTTAGAGGTAAGAGACAAATCAAAATAGATGTTCGATTGAGAAAGTCTTTCTGTTGGGCTGCTCCGTGATATACCTCTATCCCAGGCTGTGTTTTAGGATGCCTAGACCATCCAATAACTCTAAAGCCAAGTTTAATCAGGGCCTTACCTACATGAGTCCCCAGGGTGCCTAAACCCATAATTCCCACGGTGTGATCTACAATTCTGCTGTAAGGCCTTGGTTTCCATTTGGTTGTTTGTTTATCCCTTGCATATTGATCCATATTTTTGAGGTGTCCGAGAACAGCAGTCAGTACGTATTCTGCCATATCGTCTGCAAGGGCATCATCCACAACACGGGTGATAGGGATTCCAGTGGGCCTTGAGTGATCCTCAATAATAAAATCTACCCCTGCACCAAAGGAAGCCACAGATTGTAAGTTGGGATATTGTCCTAAACTCCCCTGAGGGTGTTTCCAGACGATCGCCATGCTTATCTCATCTTTGGGGTGAGGCTCGTTGTATAAATACAAGGGCAATGCGGGAAATTGATCCAGCAGGGCGCGTTTCCATAAATCGAGTTTGCCATCCTGTCTGATCAAAACAATTGCCATAATTCTACTTTAAATTTCATTATTCATGTATGCGAGATCGAGGATCTGAGTAAATTCTTCCTGAAATTCCCATCCCTGATCCTGTAATTGCTGATTGATCTGTTCCAGACGTCCCTTAAATTCGGGTAAAATTGTATTGTGGGTAAGATGTTGAACAGCTTCCCGGAAAGAACGCAACATACTTCTGTAAAAAGCCTCATTTACTTTGTGCGAAGCCGAGTAGCGCTGAGCTGTCTCTATATTGAAAACCATGAGATCTGCTAAAAGGT
>JABDQM010000052.1 GCA_013042315.1 Flavobacteriaceae bacterium
AATTGACGAAGTACGCGAAGGTGACGTTGTAGAATTTGAACTACAACAAGGAAAAAAAGGATTGAACGCCGTTAATGTGAAAGTATTAGACTAGGTAAGATTCCAATTTTTTGACATAACCCCGGCCAGCAGGTCGGGGTTTTTTTATGGCCTTTATTTATTGTTCATAAGTTGTTACTAACTTCATAACTCCTGCATACAACATTTTTCTCTTTTCTGCGTCTAAGAGGTACACCCCTTAACTAGTTAATAACCAATACCATGTATTCCTTCTTTTGGATTCTCCTTGTTTTGATTGCCATCAACCTGATATTATTGTTGATCAGCAGCCAGGGAAAAAGTAAAACCTGAAAATGCCACGGATATAGGTAGGGTAAGATGCACCCTGAGCTGTTATACAATAAAAGCTATGTCTGTATTTCTGGGTATTATGGCCTTCCTCGTTGTCCTGAATATGCTCTTACTCTTGTTTTCAATGCAAATCACCAAACGGCAATAAGAAACTGAAAACACTAATAAGAGGATAACATTACTTTGCTCCCATCAATTCCACCTCAAAGATAAGAGTGGCGTCGGGTGGGATAACACCTCCTGCACCTGCACTACCATAGGCCAGGTTTGATGGAATAACAAAACGAGCTTTGTCTCCTACCTTTAACAATCCAATCCCTTCATCCCATCCCGGGATCACCTGTCCTACTCCCAATTGAAATGTTATGGGTTCTTTACGTTTATAAGACGAATCAAATACTTGCCCGGATGGCAATGACCCTTCGTAATGCACGGAGACTTGTTGTCCTTTTTCGGGCTTTTTCCCCGATCCTTCCTGTATGAGTTTATACCGCAGTCCGCTTTCCGTCTTCTCAAAGCCAGCCGCTATTTTTTGAATTTCTGCTTCTGCTTTCTCCTTTTCCTCAGCTAGTCGCTTCTCTCTTGAACCTTCAAATGTCCTGAAAGCTTCAACAGCGTTCCAGTTTTTGTTTTTCTCTCCAATCCTGAGAATTTCAAGGGATTCTATTTTGTCTCCCTGTTCTATTGCATCAACTACTTCCTGACCGCTTGAAACGTGGCCAAATACGGTATGCTTATTATCCAACCACGGAGTGGCATTGTGGGTAATAAAAAACTGACTCCCATTAGAACCCGGTCCGGAATTCGCCATTGAAAGAACTCCCGGTACGTCGTGTTTGAGTTCGGGATGAAATTCATCGTCAAATTTATAACCCGGATCTCCCGTTCCTGTTCCCGAAGGACACCCCCCTTGTATCATAAAATCAGGTATCACCCTATGGAAGTTAAGGCCATCGTAAAAAGGCGTTCCCTGAGGCTTTGCTTTATTTTCAAGATTTCCTTCGGCCAGGGCTACAAAATTTCCGACTGTCCCCGGAGTTTTATCATGGGTCAGCTTTACCAGGATTTCTCCTTTGCTGGTGTTGAACTTAGCGTAAATTCCGTCTTTCATAGGGTATCGTTTTTAGAGCCGCAAAGATAAGGATATTTGAACAAAATCAGATCAGGGACACTAATCATAGCAGCGTTTAGAGAACCGATTATTGAGCGGTCCCCAGCTCGTATTTATCGGCCAAATAGATAAGGCTGGTCATGGCCGCAGCCCCCAGCTCGAGTTCTCGTTTATTGACGTGTTCAAAGGTGTCGTTTTGTGCGTGATGGTGAGCAAAATAACGCTGGGAATCGGGCCGCAGGCCAGCGAGAACCATCCCGGGCTTTTTTAAAGGTCCGATGTCTGCACCACCACCCCCTCTGGTGAAATGTGCCGATTGATAAGGCTCGAGCAGCGATTGCCATCCCGAAAGCGTATTGAAATCAGACTCGCTGCTGTCAAAGGAAAAGCCTCTTGGCGTAAAACCTCCCGCATCACTCTCCAGAGCAAAGACGTGTTTTTCCTTATTCAGATCAGCCTCGGAAGCGTATTTTCTCCCTCCCCTGAGTCCATTTTCCTCATTCATAAATAAAACTACCCTGATCGTCCGTTTGGGTTTATACCCACTCATTTTTAAGATCCTGAGCACCTCCATGCTCTGTACACATCCGGCCCCGTCATCATGTGCTCCATCTCCCAGATCCCATGAATCCAAATGTCCACCAACTACCATGATTTCGTCAGGTTTAGTAGAACCTCTGATCTCGCCTATGACATTGTACGACTGAACATCGGGCAGTTGCTTGCAATTCAGTTTAAAAAAGAATTGGATATTAGGGTCGAGTTTAAGGGTAGTGCTCAAAAATTCGGCCCCGTTTGTACTAATAGCTGCAGCTGGTATTCTGTCTTTTTCGGGCAGATCTCCGTAATTGGTAGATCCGGTATGGGGATAGTCATCAAGGCGCAGATTCATCGATCTTACAATCACTCCCACAGCACCGTATTTCGCCGCCTCTGCGGCTCCTCTTGAGCGTTGGTCAACCGCACCACTATAAGCTTGAAAGGTATTTAGGAGCTTGGGATCCATAGGACGGTTAAAAAAGACGATCCTTCCTTGAATTTTTTCTCTTCCTAGCGACTCTAGATCTTCAAGGGAATTCACCTCAATCAGTTGTGCCTTTGTGCCACCGGGGGGAGTTGCTACTGAACCTCCCAAGGCACAGATAGGAACATTACTCGTGTACCCCGGTTTGCTCTCTAAATAAGCAAATTCAGGAGTACCTCTAACCCATTTTGGTACCATTACCGGCTGAAGCCATACTTTGTCCAGACCAAGAGAATCCAATTGTGTTTTGGTATAGCTCACCGCTTGTTCTGCCTGCACTGAACCTGATAGTCGGCCTCCTATCTGATTAGATAAATAGTTGAGCCAATCGTACGCCTTTCCCTCAGACAATGACAAATCGTAAAAAGCTTTGATTTGTCGTTCATCATCAGTTTGGGCTGCTGTGTGGCTAAGTTGCAGCGTTAAAACCAGTAGTACTAAAATTCTTATCATTCGTTTTCTAATTGTTTTTTGTATTCTTCGATATTTGCTTTGGTTTCTTCGTCGAGTTCGGGCTCCACTACATCGGTGTATTTAGTCAGTTCCTGTAACAGGATCTCTGCGACAATTACACGGGCTGCTTCCTTATTATCGGCAGGAATTACATACCAGGGGGCATTGGTTTTGGACGTTTTGTTGATAGCATCTTCATAACACCTCTGATATGAATCCCAAAGTTTTCTTTCTTTAAGATCGCCTGCAGAGAACTTCCAGTTTTTTTCTTTCTTTTTTAAGCGCCTCAACAATCTCTGCCGTTGTTCTTCTTTAGATAGGTGAAGAAAAAACTTAAAGATTATGGTTCCATTCTGAGCGAGGTGGAGTTCAAAATCATTGATCTGCCTGAATCGTTTCTCCCAGAAGGCTTCATCGATATCTTCAACCGAATGAATTCCGGGAATATGTTCCCCGAGGATATAGGATGGATGAACGCGGGTTACAAGAACATTTTCGTAATGTGTTCGATTAAAAACACCAAATTTTCCTTTTTGAGGCAAGGCAATATAGTGTCTCCAGAGGTAATCATGACTGCGTTCTAATTCGGTAGGTACCTTAAAGCTGTGTACCTGCACTCCCCTTGCGTTAAAGTCTTTAAATACCTCCCTGATAAGACTGTCCTTACCTGCAGTATCCATTCCCTGCAGACAGATGAGTACACTGTATTTGTCGTGGGCGTACATGACATCCTGGAATTCCCCGAGTTTTACCCTTATTTTTTCTAGATATTTCTCGAGTTTTTTGTCCGATTTCTCAAAATCCTCGAAAGTCGGAACGCTATCCAATTTCACGGTCTTATTTACCCGATAAGCATTACTGTCAATTTTCTTCATTGCCTGAATATAAAATAAAATACGCTGCTTAGATAATTCGTTTTAAAAATTAAGCATTAGGAGGCTTTTTTAAGCTGTAATAGCACCTAAATCGTACGTTTTTCCCCTTATGACGATAAAATAAGGTGGGGCGTAATGGCTGTATTAACTTTAGAGGTCCTAAATCTTACGTAAAACCTTTTAATTCAATATGAAAGGACTGATTATTTATCTATGGCTTTCCATATTTCCCTTTCTTCCCGGAACAGAGGTATCAAATGCGTGCGAATACGCAGGATCTAACCTCAGTTATATAAAATCCAATACGGAAAAAGCCATCAATGCAGATAAGATCAAAATGATCCACTATTACGCCTATAAGGCTTTGAGTGCTATTGACAAATCGAACCAACAATTTGAAGACTGTGGTTGCGAATACGCTCAGCAAAGTATTGAAGGAAGTAAAGAGTATCTGAAAAAAGCAATCAAGGCAAGTACTATCCTCAGTGCCCGTATGTTATTGGAAAAAGCATTAGAACACGCAAGGGGTAGTGAAGAAGCCCTTGAAGACCACGCAGAAATCCACAGCAGTGAATACGGAACCGATCTATTAGCGGTAAACACCAAGGAATCCGCGGAAAAAAGAAACTATGCAAAACCTATTGGAGGTAAAGACCTGGAAGACAGGATTGATGCCTCACTGATTAGTTTTGAAGTTTCGTTGCAAAAGGTAATCAATACACTTCCCTGCCAGGAAGCCAATGCCTATGTCACCCAAGTGTTTGAACGATGCGAACTACAACTCTTAAAAAACGATCTTACTGAGGGAAAAAGGTATTACAATCTCAGGACAAAAGAAATTGCCAAAAGCGCATTGGTTGAACTCAGCAATCGCTGCCCCTAAATCCCAGTGATATTTACAGTTGATGAAGAAATCTTATTTGCTGGCGAAGAGTTTTACATCTTCCTCTGTGATTTCGTCATTCCCCAGAATAGTGAGTCGCTCTACCACATTGCGCAATTCACGAATATTACCTGTCCAGTTGTAATCCTTTAACAGAGAAACCGCTTTGGCCGAAAACTTTTTCGGTGCAGCACCTTGTTCTCCGGCAATTTTTTCTGAAAAATGTTCAATGAGTAAGGGGATGTCTTTCCTGCGATCGTTAAGTGCAGGAACCTTCACCAGAATAACGGCGAGCCGATGGTAAAGATCTTCCCTGAATCGGCCTTCCTCAATCTCTTTTTGCAAGTCTTTGTTGGTCGCGGCCAAAACCCGTACATCAACGTTGATATCTTTATCGGAACCCACTCTTGAGATTTTATTTTCCTGTAGGGCACGCAGCACTTTGGCCTGGGCTGAAAGGCTCATATCTCCAATCTCGTCTAAGAATATAGTGCCTTTGTTGGCGGTTTCAAATTTACCTGCCCTGTCCTTAATTGCCGAGGTAAATGCTCCTTTAACATGACCAAACAACTCACTTTCTATAAGTTCTGAAGGTATTGCGGCACAATTCACTTCTATAAAAGGATTATTGCTGCGTTCACTTTTTTGATGGATCCAATGGGCAACCAGTTCTTTCCCGGTTCCGTTGGCACCGGTTATTAAAACCCTGGCGTCTGTGGGTGCCACTTTGTCTATGATATCCTTGATATTTGAGATTTCGGAGCTTTCACCTATCATCTCGTATTTCTTACTCACCCTCTTTTTGAGGATCTTATTCTCAACAACCAATTCCTTTCTGTCGAGTGCATTTCTGACGGTGGTGAGCAATCGATTGAGATCCGGTGGCTTGGATATATAATCAAACGCCCCTAGCCGCATGGTATTCACCGCCGTATCGAGGTCGCCATGACCTGATATCATTATAAAAGGTATTTCAGGTTTTATTTTTCTGGCGGCCTCCAGAACTTCTACACCGTCCATTTTTGGCATCTTAATATCACACAGTACCAGGTCGTAATCATTTTTTTTGATCAGCTCCAATCCTATCTGGCCGTTTTCGGCCTCTTCCAACTGGTATTTATCATTTTCTTCACTTAGAATTTTTACCAGCACCCTGCGAATGGCTGCCTCATCTTCAATCACTAATATTTTAGGCATCTGTGTTAATTTAAATTATTGCTTTCCGGCAGCTGCCGGTTCCCAATCCTGTCATTTCAAAAACAATGCCAGGGCTTGGATGGGATTAGATCAAATAAGAGTTTGCACCTTGTTTTAATCATTTTTAAGAGCAATAGGACCATTCTGAAAAAAATGAACATCTCGCTGTGGGAAAGGAATAGTAATTCCGTTTTCCCTAAACTTTGCATCTATATTATATCGCATTTCACTGCGCATTCTCGGCACTCTAAAGCCGTCTTCAATAAAGAAATTAAGGGAAAATATAAGTGCTGAATCTCCAAAATCATCAAATTGGACAAAAGGTTCAGGGTCTTTTAATACCCCATTCTGATTTGCTCCTATCTCCTGAAGGATATTCGTAACCAATTCAACATCACTTCCATAGGCCACCCCAACGACCAGTGCTTCACGTGTTGTGTTGTGATTCTGAGTAAAGTTATAGATGGTACTGGTGAGAAAGATGTGATTGGGAATTATGAGTACTTTGTCATCGCGGGTCAATGCCCTGGTGCTTCGCAGCCGTATCTCAAATACCCTTCCCACCTTGCCTTCCACCTCGATGATGTCACCAACGTGAATGGACTGATCGAGAATCATCATCACGCCCGAAATTATATCCTGAAAAAGGGTCTGTAAAGCAAATCCTAAACCGACAAAAAGAGCTGCGGAAGCGGTTAATAAGACCGTGAGATTAACCCCGGAAGAATGGAGTATAATGATGATCACCAGAACGTAAAAAAGGTACTTTAAGAAGGAAAATATACTTACGAACTTGTTTTTATCGGTCTGTGGTAACTTCTTTACTACCAGATTGTGAACGATGCGGAGAAAATAGGTCACTAATACTACGGCAATCACTATGGATAGTAATGTGCCAACGGTAATATGGATGTTCTCACTCTCAATTATTTGATAGGAGAGGAAGTCCTTAAACGATGAGAAAATTGACTTTAGATTTTCCATTTCAGTATTTTAACCATTTAAACAACTCTTTGTAGCTGGGCTTTTTCCCATACATAAGAATTCCCACCCGATAGATCTTTGCAGCCAGCCATACAATTCCGATAAAGGTAATCAGTAGAAAGAATATTGACAGTACAAGTTGCCAAATAGGAACCCCTCCTTCACCTAAGCCTCCTGGCAACCTCATCAACATCACTATGGGAGAGGTAAGCGGGAAGAGGGAAAACCCAACAGCAATGGGGCCATGAGGATTTCCAAACACGGAAAAGAAGCCAACGTAAATGGCGAGCATCAGAGGGAGAATGATCGGAAATATAAATTGCTGGGTATCTGTCTCATTATCCACTGCAGCGCCAATGGCGGCGTAGATTGAACTGTAGATCAGATAACCAAGTACAAAATAAATCATAAAAAAGAAGATCAGCATCGCCCACGGTATCTGAAACAGCTCATTGGCGTATAGTTGCATCTCGCTCATGTCTGAATTCATGCTGCTGAGCTGACTTACCGTTCCACCAGGTAAAACTGAGGCACTTTGAAATGCAGAAGTCTCCAATCCTAAAAACGACATGATGGTAAATAATAAGAGGGTCGCTGAGAAGATCCAGATCGCGAACTGCGTGAGACCTGCTAGTGAAGTACCAATAATTTTGCCCATCATCAGTTGAAAGGGCTTTACGGAAGAAATGATCACCTCAATGATGCGACTCGTTTTTTCTTCAATCACGCTTCGCATCACAAAGCCACCGTAAATAATGATAAACATCATGATAAGGTATCCGAATCCTCCGCCGATAAAAGCCTTGAGTTCATTGATCCCTTTTAAGTTCTGCTGCCCTTCAAAAGTTTCCGTTTTCAATTGAAATCCTGAGTCGATCGAAGCAAATTCGGCAGCTGTGACCCCAAGTTCCATTAGTTTTTGTTGTCGTAATCGTTCTCGAAATACCCTGTCAAGTTTGTCTGTTATTCCCGAAACTGGTGCTTCCTGCGTATAGAAATAGGCTTGTTCAGCGACCTCTTCGGCTGTCTGGCCCTCAGGAAGGTACAACAAGCCATAGAATTCTTGCCGAATTACTGTGTCCTTTGCTTCCTCCAGAGTTAGATCCCGCAGGGCAACATAAGACAATGCTTCTGTTGACCCGAAATCTCCGGAATAAAATGAACTTTCATTGAGTACACCAATCACTCTGGTCTCGCTATCGTTGATCTTAGTTAAATATGCAATTAAGACCACCATCCCAACCATCAGGATCGGACTCAGAAAGGTCATAATCACAAATGATTTATTCCTCACCTTGGCCAGGTATTCCCGTTTGATAATCAGGCCTAATTTATTCATGGGCAGACTTGCTTTGCACGGTTTTGATGAAGATGTCATTAGCCGTAGGGACGGTCTCAATAAAGTTGTAGATGGTACCCTTAGAGGATAGCTGATTTAACAGGGATCTTGTATCATCTGATGGTAATTGTATCTGAAATTCTAACTCAGCTGCTACCGGATCAAAAGAAGAAGAGGTGATCTGAAAATGTTCAGAAAGCTCTTTCAGGAATTCTTCTCCTCGTTGTACTGCCATACCCACTTTGTAGATGTTGTTCTTGTATTGCTTTTTAATATCGGAAAGCTTTCCATCCAGAATTTTTTCTGCATTGTGTAACAGTGCAATATATTCACAAATCTCTTCAACAGATTCCATTCGATGCGTGGAAAAAATAATTGAAGTGCCCTGCTCCTTCAGATGTAATATTTCTTCTTTGATGATGTTGGCATTGATGGGATCAAACCCACTGAAGGGTTCGTCGAAAATGAGCAATTTGGGTTGATGCAAAACGGTGACAATAAACTGGATCTTTTGCGCCATCCCCTTGGAGAGCTCCTGTATTTTTTTATTCCACCAATCTCCAATCTGAAGGCGATCAAACCAATAGAGCAACCTCTTCTTAGCTTCGGCTTTGGATAACCCTTTTAATTGGGCCAGGTACAACGCCTGTTCGCCTACTTTCATACTCTTGTACAAGCCTCTTTCTTCGGGTAAATAACCTATCATCGCAATATGATGGGGCTGTAGCGGCTCTCCTGCAAAGTGTATTTGCCCGTTATCCGGATAGGTGATCTGATTGATAATCCTGATAAGTGTGGTCTTCCCGGCACCATTGGGACCCAGCAAACCGTAGATGCTGTTTGCAGGTATTTCCAGGGAAACGTCTTTAAGGGCAAAATGGGATCCGAACTGTTTGGTAATCCGATCGGCAACCAGGATAGAACTCATGCAGGCAATTTTTTCAAAGATATAGAATTGAAGGTAAAAGATCAGAGGTTTGAAAAATATTATGAAGTCCGTTTTAGCCTACAGAAAAGCTAAAGAATAAGCTTGTCATTCTAATCTAAAAGTTCCTTGAAAAGAAAGGTTTTTAGCCCGAACTAATGCGAAATGACCGACATCTATTTATGGGATTAAAATGGTAATAAAGCCCTTTTAAAAAGCAAAACCCATCCTTGAAGAAACAAGGATGGGAAAAAAATTGCTATGAAAAAGAAAATTAATATTGGTTGCCCAATATCGGTTCAAATATACGTTTTTTATTTAATTCGGGATTATTTGGTTTAAGAAAACATGTCTTTTACTTTTTCAAAAAATGATTTGTCCGATTTCTCCGGCTTAGGCTCAAAATTTTCGTTCTGACTCATTTTTTCAAAAAACTCCCGTTGTTCCTTATTCAACTCTTTAGGCGTCCAAACATTGACGTGAACCAAAAGGTCTCCGCTCCCATAACCATTCAGGTTATTAATACCCTTCCCTCGTAAGCGAAGAATTTTTCCCGACTGAATTCCGGGTTCTAGTTTAATTCGCACTTTTCCACCTACGGTGTCGATCTCTTTGGACGTACCCAGTACTGCATCAGATATACTCACATAAAGGTCGTAATGCAGGTTGTCTCCTTCCCGTTTTAAAGTGTCGTGTTCCTTGGTTTCTATGGCCACCAAAAGGTCTCCTGGTATGCTGTTTCCGGGAGCCTCATTTCCTTTATTACTCACTTTTAATTGCATCCCGTTTTCAACACCAGCGGGAATTTTTATCGATACTGTTTCTTCTTCCACCTTTAAGCCCTGGGCGTCAGCATCAGCAGGGCGATGATCTATAATTTGACCACTTCCTCCACAACTACTGCAGGTTGCTGCAGTTTGCATTCTACCCAGAATGGTATTGGTGATTTTAGTAACCTGCCCATTACCATTACATGTAGAACACGTTTTATAGGTAACCCCATCGGCCTTCACTTTTCGCTTTACCTTCACTTTCTTTTCTACGCCCTCTGCTACTTCTTCCAGGGTGAGCTTTACACGAATCCTGAGGTTACTTCCCTTGACACGGCGCTGGCCTCCACCAAAGCCACCGAAGCCACCGAAACTTCCCCCGAAGGCACTGCCGAAGATATCTCCAAACTGACTGAAGATGTCCTCCATATTCATTCCTCCGCCACCGAATCCGCCTCCTTCGAAAGCAGCATGACCGTATTGATCATATCTAGCCCGCTTATCAGGATCACTAAGCACTTCGTAGGCTTCCGCAGATTTTTTAAACATTTCTTCTGCCTTGGCATCACCCGGGTTTTTATCCGGATGGAACTCCAGAGCCTTTTTCCTATAGGCCTTTTTGATCTCCGCAGCTGTAGCAGATTTGCTGATCCCCAATATTTCGTAAAAGTCTTGCTTCATAATGTCAGATTAATTGCCTACCACCACTTTGGGGTGCCTAATGATCTTGTCTCCTAAGCTATAGCCCTTTTCTACCACGTCTATAATCTTACCTTTCAATTTCTTATTGGGAGCGGGGATCTGGGTGATGGCATCGTGGATTTCAGCATCGAACGCATCCCCTTCCTTAGCTTGTACTTCTCCTAACCCTTTAGCCTTTAAGGTATCTTTAAATTTATTGTAAATAAGTTCAACGCCTTTAAAAAGCTCCTTCTCTGAAGATTTCCCCAATTCGTTCATGGCACGTTCAAAATCGTCCAATACTGGTAATAGGGATACAATTACTTCCTGCCCTGCTGTTTTAAAAAGATCTATCCGCTCCTTGGAGGTCCTTCGCTTAAAATTTTCAAATTCAGCAAAAAGGCGAAGAAACTTATCCTTCTCCTTTTCCAATTCAGCCTCTAATTGTTCTTTTTCCGATAA
>JABDQM010000059.1 GCA_013042315.1 Flavobacteriaceae bacterium
TTCTTACCTATTATCAAATTACACCAGGGTAGCCACTTATATTCCCGACCGTTATGCTGAAGGTTACGGAGTGTCTTATGCGGGCATTGATTTTGCAGACGACAATGATTTTGAACTCATCATTGCTCTGGATTGCGGAATCAAAGCTCTGGATAAAGTAGCATATGCAAAAGAGAAAGGAATCGACTTTATCATTTGTGATCACCACCGTCCGGGAGATCAAATTCCTGATGCTGTTGCCGTATTAGACCCGAAGAGAAATGATTGTAATTACCCTTTTGATGAATTATGCGGATGTGGAATAGGCTTTAAACTGATACAAGCCATGGAGCAGCAACAAGGACGTTCAATTGACGGAATTATTTCCTATCTGGACCTGGTTGCCACCGCTATTGCTGCTGATATCGTTCCGATGACCGGAGAGAACAGAGTGCTGACTCACTACGGTCTTAAAGTGATTAACCAACAAAGCAGACCCTGATTCAGGGCGATCCTCAACACGGTAAAAAAATCAAATCTTACGGTTACTGATGTTGTCTTTGTAATCGCTCCGAGGATAAATGCCGCCGGTCGCATGGAACACGGACGTTACGCCGTTTCCCTCCTCATAGAAAGCGATAGAGTAAAAGCCGAAGAGATGGCCGCTGCCATTGAACAATTCAATACAGATCGCAGAGGACTAGATCAGGTGATCACGGAAGAAGCCCTGGATCAAATCAAAGAAAATAAAGAAGAGGAAAGGTATACTTCAGTGGTGTACAATGACAGCTGGCACAAAGGAGTCATCGGGATTGTAGCTTCCAGACTCACGGAAACCTATTACAGGCCCACCCTGGTGTTCACTAAAAGTGGGGATAAACTTGCCGCCTCGGCACGCTCTGTCAGGGGATTCGATCTGTACAACGCACTGGAGGCATGTAAAGAGTCCCTGGAACAGTTTGGGGGACATAAATATGCGGCCGGACTAACCATGAGGGAATCCCAGTATGAAGAATTTAAAGCCCGCTTTGAAGATGTGGTATCAGAGACGATTTCACCGGAATTACTCAATCCCGAAATTCGTATCGATGCAGAGATAAGCCTGGCTGATATTACCCCAAAATTAATGAGGATTCTCCGACAATTTGAGCCCTTTGGTCCTGGGAATATGAAACCGGTTTTTCTAACGCAGCAGTTGTGTGATTCCGGATATGCCAAAGGGGTAGGTGAGGGAGACAAGCATCTTAAAATGGCCGTAGTACAAGGTAATTCCAATCCCATCCAGGCCATAGGATTTGGCCTGGGGAACAAACTGTCCTTGGTTCGTGATAACAAGCAATTTAGTCTGGTGTATTCCCTTGATGAAAATCACTGGAATGGTACGGTAAGCCTTCAGTTAAAATTGAAAGATATCAGACAAGCCTAGTTCTCGTATTTCTTGAGTTCAAAAGAGGCCCCATCAAAAACACCATAAGTAAAATGACCGATCCAGTCGCCTAAATTAAAATAGGTGGAGTTGTCTTTGAGATTTATTTCCAGCGGCAAATGGCGGTGTCCGAAGACAAAATAGTCGTAGTGGTCCTGAGAGAGTTTTCTTTTGGCATATTGTACTAACCACTCATTTTCCTCCCCCAGAAATTCCTGATCCTCCTCTCCTGAGATAAGCTTGTTCTTCACTGAAAAATACTGGGCCAGCTTAACACCCCAGTCGGGATGCAACCACCGGAAGAACCATCTTGCGAGGGGATTGGTAAATACTTTTTTCATCCGTTTATACCCTTTATCATTTGGACCCAGCCCATCGCCATGTCCTATGAAAAAACGTTTTGAGTTGATTTCAAATTGCTGTGGTTTATGAAAGACCGGGATCCCGAGTTCTTCTTCAAAATAACCATTCATCCAAAGATCGTGGTTACCCGCAAAAAAGTAGACAGGTATTCCACTGTCGGCAATCTGGGCAAGAGAACCAAGCGTTCGCACAAAACCTTTGGGAACAACAGTCTTGTATTCAAACCAAAAATCGAAGAGGTCTCCGAGAAGAAAGATCGCAGCAGCATCTTTTTTCGCTTCCATCAACCAGGAAACAAAGAGCTTTTCTCTACTGGCACTTTTTGCCCTGTCCGGAGCGCCCAGATGATTGTCGCTGGCAAAATATACTTTCTTTCCTGTTGGTATCTCGAGCTGTTTCATCGGGGAGTAAAGATAGAAAAATCAAAAAGGGATCAGAGATTATCTTCAAGGTGCCACTCGGCATAAGCCGTTTCTGTTTCCCTGAGCTTTAACGAATGCAATTGGAGGTGAGCAGGGAGTCTGGTCTTTATTCTTTCCGCAATATCGATGACCATATTTTCGCTGGTAGGCTGATAATCCGCAAGGATCACCCGGTGGCCCCGTTTTTCAAGCTCTTTCGCAAGTTCAAGATGAGGAGTATTTTTATTAAAGATTGTCGCATGGTCAAATGGATCAACCACTTCTTCACGAACTATTTTTTTGAGATCCCCAAAATCGATCACCATGCCTAATTTTACCTCACCTTCCTTCGTGATCGGTGTTCCAATCACCGTAACAGCCAATTTGTAGCTATGTCCATGTACGTTTTTACATTTTCCGTCGTAGCCATATAAGGCATGTCCAGTTTCAAAACTGAATTCCTTGGTAACCCTTATCCTGCTCATCTTTTCTATGCTTAAAGGGCAAAGGTAGGAATTCTTTAAAAGGATGGATCAACTTTAGCTTTGGAACTATCAGATTGTTTTGAAGGGGGATAACTCACTTTTTTCAACTTGAGACCAAAAAGAGGACGGATCCATGTCCACCTTCTGATGAAGAACTCATATAAGACAAATGACCCTCCAAAGGTAGCAATCGTTAGGATGAGGAACTTGGGCAGAAGCCCCCATGACAGGTTCATTATAAAATACCCCACCACGATAGTGATGGTTTGATGCAAGATATAGAAGGGGTAAACCGCTTCATTGGAATAGGCTAATATCTTACTCTGTTTATTCAAATAGTGTGCTGCGTATCCAAATAAAGCAAGGATCCAGGACCATAAATTAAAGACTTTTAGGGAAGCTTCGGTAAAATGTACCCAAATAGAGTCCTCAAATATCAGGATTAAGCTAAGGAATAGGGTAAACCCTATTAATCCGCACCACAGATAAAATCTGCGATGTTCGGTAACCGTTTTCCAGAATTGTTCTTTTACGGAGATCAACAGGAAGCCGTAGAAAAATAGGGTAGCGTAATTGGCAATTGCAAACCAGTCACCTATTAGGGCGTGCGTTACATTAAAGAAGGGCTCCAATAGGGATTCGTAGAGATACAGGGGGATCAAGAACCAGAAAAGTCCGTACCTGTTAGAAACTATTTTCTTTATCATCGAAATGAACCTGTTTCCCGGATGTTTTCTCAGATAGAGGAATACCGGGAGCAGAGCCAGAGAAAAAAGTAAGAGATAGGGTAAAAACCAGAGGTGGTGCCAACTTAAATTACCTTCGGGATATACACCAACAAAAGCTGTTGAGGGCCAGAAATCAAAATAGGAACCTGTGAATTGACCGTAAGCAATTCTTTCAATGTAAACCTGTGGAGGGACTATTACAAGCATTCCTACCACAAGAGGAAGAAATAGTCTCTTAATTCGTTCCAAACTAAATTGGAGTCCTGTTCTTTTATTTAAGGCGTAATAAGTTCCCATTCCGGAGATAACAAACAAAATAGGTAGTCGCCATTGATTTAAAAACAACATAGGGAATTGCAGCCATTCATACTCTACATTGTTTTTGATGTGATATCCCCAGGGTACAAAGAACATGCCTACGTGGTAGAAAATCAGTAAACCAAAAACAGAAACTCGTAACCAATCAAGATCGTAACGTCTCATTACAGATACTTTTCAGATAAAGATATTCTTATTCTGAATACACTTCTGAGCTTTATTTCGAATGACGAGAGAATACCTACTTTTTAAAAGCCGCCAATGCTTTTTTAGTATAATCAGACAAGCCCAGGGAACCTGTTATTGCGGCTCTATTGGTCAACAGGCTTCCCCATTCTTCTGTTCCTTCCCACATTGCTTTTTTCAGACTGGCAAGAGCCTCGGGATTATAACCTGCCAATTGGGAGGTAAAAAAATCGAGTTCTTTGTCCATTTCACCGACATTATTAAAGACTTTGGAAAAAAGTCCTTTCTCTTTAGCCCAATAAGCATTCTTCCATTCGGTGGGTGCCAGAGAGAGCTCTGCCAGGCCTGCAGCGCCGACTTTCCTTTTCACCGCAGGAGCGATGACAAGAGGGGCAATGCCTATACTTAATTCTGACAATTTAACGGCGGCATCTTCTGTTGCAAAAACATAATCACAGGCCGAAATAAGACCCACACCTCCGCCAACAGCTTTCCCTTGCACTCGTCCAACTATGGGCTGACTACAGTTTCTCATCGCATTTAGGACATGGGCAAAACCGCTAAAGAATTCCTTTGCTTCCTTCTGGTTGGAAACTGCCAAAAGTTCGTGGAATGAGGCTCCTGCACAAAAAGCGCCGTCTCCTTCTGAGGTAAGCACGATAAGGGATACCTCATCATTGGTGGATAGCTCTTTTAACTCATTTGTGAGGCGATGCAGTAATTCTGAAACAAAGGAGTTGCCGGCGGGATGGCCAAATTCTATAGTGGCAATACGATTGTTAATCGAAGTATATAGACTGCCATTTGCTCTGTTCGTTCCCATATCTGGAGGATTTGCTCAAAATTACGTCTTTTGTAAAAGCGGGCGAAATTTTCTCCTGAACTTCCAAACGAGAGCTCCTCCACGAATGGTCATCCAGACAGTAATGGCTATCCAGATTCCATATAGTCCGAGGTCCATATACTTGCCGAGGAATAGGCTTGGGATAAAACCAATAAAAGTAGCTACCAGTAAAACATTTCTAAGGTATTTCATTTCTCCGAGGCCCTTGAATAGGCCGTCAAAGACAAAAGCAACCGTATTTATGGGAAGTGCCAGGATAATGATAAAGAAAATGGAATAAAAGGTCTGCAAAACACGGCTGTCATTTGAAAAGAGAGCTCCAAGGGGACGATAAAGCACAAATGCGATAATCATCAACAGTCCACTTACTAATAACCCATAGAGCATAATTTTCTTTGAAAGCTTCCAGAGATTGGTATAATCCCTCGCTCCAAGTAGTCGCCCACCCATGATATTCCCTGCTGCTCCATAGCCATCTATAAAGAAAGCGGCAAAAAGCCAAAGGTTTATGGCAATAGTATGGGCTCCAATAAATCGATCTCCCAAAGCCGTAGCTTCCCGAACAGCCAATACCAAAGTGATATTCAAAGCTACTGCCCTTACAAACAAATTGAGGCTCATTCCAATTAACCTGCCCAATTCAGGATGGACCGGTAATTTAGGCCACAATGAGATGTGAGTCTTTGTCATTAGAAGGAAAAGTGACATTACTGCCATTACTCCCTGTG
>JABDQM010000061.1 GCA_013042315.1 Flavobacteriaceae bacterium
CAGCTAGAGCAGACCTCCTCAGAAAAAACTGCAGCCTATAAAGCTTCATTACTCAAAGGAAATCGGGTCGCAGACCTCAGTGGAGGCTTTGGGGTAGACTCCTATTTTTTTAGTCGGGAAGTACCTCATGTTACCTACTGTGAAATCGATCCCGAATTACATGAGATTACTAGTCAAAATGCGAAGGCTTTAGGAATAGACAACGTGGATTATCGCTGTACGGATGGGATAGCGTTTCTCAGTAAGACAGCAACAGAATTCGACTACATCTATCTCGATCCCAGCAGACGAGATCAGGACAAGAAAAAAGTGTTTCAACTTTCCGATTGTAGTCCGGATGTTATTTTAAATCTCGAGCTCCTACTCAATAAAGCAGGAGTTGTGATAATCAAGACCTCTCCCCTACTAGACCTCAGCGCCGGGATTGAACAATTACAAGAGGTGACCGAAATACACGTTGTAGCGGTTGAGAATGAGGTAAAGGAATTGCTTTGGGTCCTGAGGAAAGAACGCCTAAAAGATGAGGTTGAGATAAAGGCTGTAAATCTCACAAAACAGGGGCAACAACTCTTTAAATTTGATCAGAGCGAGGAACAAACAGCAAGCTGTTCTTTTTCAAATCCTCTGACGTATTTGTACGAGCCTAATAGCGCCATTTTAAAAGCCGGAGCCTTCAAAGCTATATGCGCGGCCTACGCTGTAAAAAAATTACATGAACACAGTCATCTGTATACAGCAGACTCTCTGCTAACATTTCCGGGTCGGGTTTTTAAAATTGAGGAAATACTGCCGTATAACAACAAAGCACTGAAAAAGTTTAAAGGGAGTAAAGCAAATGTCAGTATTCGAAATTTTCCCGAAAGTGTTGCCCGGATAAGAAAGAGATTTCAGATAAAGGACGGGGGTAAACTCTATTTATTTTTTACTATAAATAAAGATGATCAACGTATTGTAATTCAATGTACTAAGGACATTCCCAGCTAAAGTTAGCCACCGGGTCTCTGGAAGCCTTCCCAAGGTTGTAATGCCACCATTCAGTCCTTACAGACCAGAAGCCGTTTTCCTCCATAACCTCTTTGAGTAGCGTTCTGTTGCGGAGTACTTCTTCCGACATCTCAAGGTAATCGTGATGTGCTTCTCTGCCGAAATAATCAAAATCGGTTCCCATATCCAGCACCTTCCCATCCAATGTTTCAAGGGTGATATCCACTGCACCACCCCGGTTGTGAATTGAACCCTTATCCGGATTAGCGACGTATTGGGGATTGGGGTAGATCTCCCACATTTTGTATTGAACAGAATTAGGCCGATAGCAGTCAAAAAAGCGGATCCTGTAACCCCTTTTATTAAATTCTTTGTTCGCTGCTATAAGCGCTACTGCCGTTTTTTTTCTGGTATAGCATTCCGGACAATCGTACACCTTGGTTTTTAAAAAATTATTCGTCGTCGCATAGCGCATTTCATAGGAAAAATCCGGACTGTAATTGGCGAGTCGGACAAATGTAGTATCCGATAATTCTTTAAGTGAAGGGAAAGGCTTTGGAGTATCTGCAGCTTTTATAGTATCTGCTTCGACTTCGGGGGACTGCGGTGGTTGTTCTGCTGAGTTCGTCCTGGGCTTTTCTTTGCACGCAGTAAGCAGGAATAGCAGCAGAAGGCATCGAGTAATTATTTTCAAATCAGTACCATTTATATACAATAATAAAAGTAAGGATAATCTCAAAAAGGCGTACCTTACTAATCAAATCGAAGTACAAATGCGAATTCCTTCTTTGTTGGTCTTATCAATCATTCTTCTCTTTGCTAGCCCTTTGTCTGCACAAGATCCCTGGCTACTGGGTTTTGAGAAACCGGCCACCAATCCTATACTCAAGGCAGACAGTACGGCCATATTTAAGGATCCCATAGATAATACGAGCGTTCAGTGGCAAAAAGCGGATGTCTTCAATCCGGGCGCCGTTGTTCGAAACGATACGGTGTTCCTGCTCTTCAGGGCTGAAGACGATCCAAGCGCCATTCTCGGGGGAAGAACTTCCCGAATAGGCCTTGCTTATAGCACAGATGGCATACATTTTAACAAATATCCTGATCCGGTTTTGTATCCCGACAATGACGATTTCGGTCTCTGGGATCAACCCGGGGGCGTTGAAGACCCGAGGGTAGTAGAAATGCCCGATGGCACCTATCTGATGTTGTATACAAGCTGGAATACAAAAACGGCTCGACTGTCAGCTGCGGTTTCTGAGGATTTAAGATCCTGGGTAAAGAAAGGGCCGGTTTTTAATCGCTCCCAGCAGGGCAGATTCCTGGATACCTGGAGTAAGTCGGGTTCTGTAGTCACCGAATTAGTGGATGGCCGACTCGTCGCTAAAAAAATCATGGATAAATACTGGATGTACTGGGGTGAATTGTTTATGAATGTCGCCAGTTCTGAGGATGGGATTGATTGGGACCCTTTATTGGATGATCAGGGCGAGTTGCTTCACGTTTTTAAACCTACCTTAGAAGATTTTGACAGCCATTTGGTAGAACCCGGGCCACCTGCACTTTATACAGACGAAGGGATTCTGGTGCTGTACAATGGAAAAAACCTAAGCGGTCCAGGGGCAGGAACAAATGTTGCCGAAAATACCTATTGCGGCGGGCAGGTGTTATTTAGTAAAGAAAATCCGGCTAAATTGCTCAAACGATTGCCGGAACCCTTTATATGTCCCAGCTTGCCTCATGAGACCAGCGGGCAGTATAAGGCCGGTACCACCTTTGTGGAAGGTTTGGTCTTTTACAAGAACAAATGGTTCCTCTATTACGGTACTGCCGATTCAATGGTTGGAGTGGCCGTGGCAGAATCCAATTAATTTACGAGAATTTATTCCCGCTCAAGGGTCTTGAGATAGGCCAGACTCAGAGGTACTTGTTGAAGCACTTTGGACGATTCGTCCTCAATAAACATGTATTCTATACCCAGTTCTTTCGCTTTCGCCACGATTGCAGACATATCGATTTGCCCTGTACCCAGCACCACGTTTGTTTCAACATCCTCGTGTCCTGTATCGTTTCCTTCAACCCCTTCTGCCATATCCTTGAGGTGCATAAGTACAAACTGATCGGTGTACTTGTTCAGGAGCTCCATCGGATCCTCACCTCCGTGCTGCACCCAGTAGACATCCATTTCAAAGTAAAAATCTTCAGCGTTTTCAGACATATAATCAAACAGGGTTCCCTCTCCATAGGGCCTGAATTCATATCCATGGGGATGATAAGCCAGGATGATATTATCCCGGTCGAGGATTTCTCCTGCCGTATTGAATACGTCAATAGCCTTTTGAGTGTCTTCAAGAGTGAATTCGTCCCCATTATGAGGGATCCAGGCACACATCACGTAAGTGGCACCATATGCTTTGGCTTTTTCAGTTACGGCCTGTGGATCTTCGGCTAATTCCTCGAATGAAGCACCCACACTCACCACTTCGAGATCGTACTTTTTCAAAAGTCTCAGAAACTCCTCCAGGGGTAAGCCGTATGTATCGCCACCTTCGATCTTGGTGATACCCCAATCGCTTATAGTTTTCAGCGTTCCTTCTACATCATTCTTAAACTGATCTCTGAGGCTGTAGAGCTGAAGCCCTACTTCCTGGCCCATCAGTGAGGGAACAGACAGCAGGCAGACTAAAATAAGTAGCCAAACACTTTTAAAATTATTCATAATAGACTTTTTGTTTTATTTATATCATTGATGTTGCTCTCAGGTGAGCAAATTGCCCTTTTCATCCCATTCGGCGATCTCCCCTCTTTTACTCTGATCGATACATTTCGCCAGCCATTCCTCCTCATAAGCCATCCCATGCTGATCGAGAACTTCCTGTGGAACCCCATCCCAGATATTGGGCATATTTCCCTGGTACCCCAGGTCTTTGATCCCCACTTTTGAAGTGTAATAGCCCGTAAGGGTGAGGTTCCGCATCAGATTAAAGAACTGCACTTCCAGCGGATGGTCATCCATCGGGATTTCAGTATCATAAAAGGCAATGGGGTCGAGGATCGCTTTTTGGGAATCCTCCGGCGTACTCTTAAATTCAGTGCCGTACTCGGTGTTGCTTTTGTGATCTAGCCACATTAAGCCTCCCCTTAGGGTCGTTTGTAATTCAGGGATATCCTTGGCCATAAATTCGATAAAATCGGGTACTCCGGCTTCCGTAGGGCCGCCGTTTTCATTCGGCGGTAAAATCAGATTACTCAGCACATCAATGGTTTCCAATTCGTGTGGATTCAGAAACTGTTCTGCATTGAGTTTAGCGATCTCTTCCAGCTCTTCAGGGGTACGGCCAAAATAATTGGTATCCTCTGCCAGTTGCTGCGCTAGTGCCTCGTTTTCTTCTCCGGGTGCACAACCGTGGATGGCCAATCCTCCGGCGACAGAGCCTAAAAGGATAGATTTTATACTTTTTCTTCTGTCCATTTCTCAGATGTTTTGTTGCTTCAATTGTTCTACAATATAGTCTGATGCCCTCCATGAGAGCGCCAGGATAGTCCAGGTACAATTCTTATCTGCCTGGGAGACAAACGGACCTGCATCGGTGATAAAAACATTATTCACATCGTGTAATTGCTGATATCGATTTACGACCGACTTTTTCTTATCGTCACCCATGCGCGTGGTTCCCACCTCGTGGATAATCATCCCGGGCGCAAGCAAGCCGTAATCCTGCTCTTTAGTTGGCGTATCGCCCAGCGGTTCTCCTCCCATGCTATGGATAAGCTCCTCAAAGGTCTGCTGCATGTGTTTGGCCTGTTTCTTCTCAAAGTCGGACCATTGATATTTAAAACGCAGCACCGGAATTCCAAACTCATCTACCGTTGTTGGGTCGATCTCACAATAATTGTCTTCTCTGGCGATGCCCTCTCCTCTTCCCCCGAATCCAATAACTGATCCGTAGTATTTTTTAACGTCCTCCCTTAGTGAAGGGCCGTAGCCTCCTGTGGGTAGCCCAAAGAACTTATTGAAATCATTAGGGTTAAATCCAAAGCCATAGTTTGGCATTCCTATTCCTCCCCACACTTCAATATGATACCCTCTTGGAAAGTCGAGGTCCTTATTATCTAACCACCAGGGGGTGTAGACATGCATACCTCCTACTCCGTCTTCGTTGTACATTTTTCGGTTCATCAAACCCGGAATAAACCCGGCCCTGCTGCTCCCGGTTGAATCGTGAAGATATTTCCCCACCAGGTTGCTACTGTTCCCCAGTCCATTGGGGTGCTGTTTGCTTTTTGAGTTTAAGAGGATTCTGGCAGAACTACAAGCCGAAGCAGCCAAGACCACTACCTTTCCTTTTAGTTTGTATTCTTTCCGGTCTTCCTTATTGATATATGAAACTCCCGTAGCCTTGCCTTCTTCATTAGTAGTAACTTCCCTCACTACAGAATTAACGTAAAGGTCTACCTGGCCTCCACTTTTCTGAGCCGGAAATATCAGGCAGGATCCTGAGGAAAAATCGGCATACACCTGGCAAGCCCTGGAGCACTGCCCACAATAAAAACATACCCCACGCTCATTATTTATCTTTTTGGTCAGCATAGACATGCGCGAAGGAATTACGGGAATATTTAAATTCCGAGCCCCTTTGATATAGAATAACTCGTGCAGTCGGGGTTTAGGGGGAGGAAGAAAAAATCCGTCGGGATCATTGGGCAATCCTTCATTTGTACCAAAAACTCCTATGAGTTTATCCACTTTATCGTAATACGGCTTCACATCCTCATACCCGATGGGCCAGTTATCGCCGAGGCCATCTACATCTTTGTGTTTAAAGTCTTTTGGACCAAAACGAAGAGAGATCCTGCCCCAGTGGTTGGTGCGTCCTCCCAGCATATGGGAGCGGTACCACCAGAAATCAGTATCGTCTTTTTGGGTGTAGGGCTCCCCATCAATTTCCCATCCGCCATAGGCCATATCAAACTCGCCGAACACACGAGAAGTTCCCGCACCCCTTCTTGGGGATTCGTAAGGCCATTTTAACTGGGTCATTTGCTTGGGATCAGCAGGATCGAAATACGGCCCGGCCTCTACTACCGCAATTTTCAGTCCGGCATCTGCCAGGACCTTGGCCGACATGCCGCCTCCGGCTCCCGAGCCAACGATAATGGCATCGTACTGAACCTGGGATTCTTTGATTTGCATTTGAAAGGTATTATTGAATAGTAAGACAAGTTAAAAATTAAATCGGATAAAATCCTGAAATCCGATTTCGGACTCATTATTAATTATGATTATAGTGTGATGTTTGTCGCATTATCTTTAATCGAGCTGCTGTTTCATCATCCAATCGTAGAGCGCCTCTGTCTGGTAGGCTTGTTCCCAGGAATTGTGGCCTACTCCTTCATAAATGGTAAAGGTGACATCGTAGCCCATTTGCTTTAGCGCGGCAACCATAGACTCCGACTCTGAAAAGGGGATAGATCGATCTTCAGTACCGTGAAATACCCAGATAGGAAGGTCTTTGTTGATCCAGGAGGCATAGGGTACCGGGGCCATTCCGCAAACTACGGCAAGTGCTGCAAAACGATCCGGATACTGTACAGCCAGTTCCCAGGCAGCACTCCCGCCCCTGCTGAGGCCCGATAAGTAAATCCTTTTTGGATCTACCCGGTGGTGGGTCACTATGGTATCCAGGAGTTGCATTACTGCCCGAACATTCCACCATTGTTTTTTATGAGGGTTTTGAGGGGCCAGCACCATAAAGGGAAACTGTTTTCCCTCGACCAGCATTTTTGGAGGACCGTTCTTTTTCAATACCGCAAGGCTGTCACCGGATTCCCCTCCCCCATGGAGAAAAAGTAAAAGAGGAAAAAGCTCCGTTTCACTATTTTCATAAGTCTCCGGAAAATAGAGATAATATTGCAGATTTTCCTTTACAAGGGTTGCTTCTTCTCCTTCTATAAGTTGTTTTTGAGCATTGCAGGAGGAAAATAAAATAAGTGAGATACTTAATAAAAGTCCGGGACCGATAGTTTTTAATAGCTGCAAATTTTTAAAATGCTTTGTCATGGTAAACAATTAGAATTTGATTTTTATCGGGCACCTAATGTATTGAAACATCCATAAAAGTAAGAACATTTCTTTTCTAGGCATTATCTATTTTGTGGGCAAAATCGGCAGCTGCTTTGACTACATTCTCATAACTGCGTTTTAGTGCCTCCTCCAGGTTAGGCATGTCACGGGATACCCAAACGGTATAGGATAGTCCCAGTTTTTCCGCCGTGCTTTTGGACACTTTTATCACTCCACAAAAAGCAGCCACAGGGATCTCTTGTTTTTTAGCAGACTCCAATACGCCCTGAACGGCTTTTCCGGATAAGGTTTGCTCATCCAGCTTTCCTTCCCCGGTAATGATCCAGTCGGCCCCTCTGATCTTTTCCCCAAAGTTGGCCAGTTCCTTTACCAATGTAATCCCGGAGGCGAGTTCAGCATTGAGAAAGACGAAGGCGGCAAGGCTAGGTCTATCAGGAGTTTGGCCACTTAGGCCGAATGTACCAAAGATTAAAATTGAAAGGAAAACGTAGAATATCTTCACAAATGCTTTGTATTACCATCGCAAAAGGTACAGAAATCTATAGAAAATATTGTTTACAGCATCAAAGGAAAATTGAAAGAAGAATTATTATATCCCTTCAATAAATAAGTAGCTAACTTAACTTTACCCTTCAATAAATTTCCCTTTTTGTTCAGCTACTATTTGTCCCCATTCAGCTATGGACAATAATACCGGAGTTAAACTTTCTCCAAAGGGAGTAAGTGAATATTCCACTTTCAAAGGTGGTTTTTTAGTATGCACCTTTCGAGAGATCAGACCATCTTTTTCTAACTGTTTCAGTTGCAAACTCAGGGTACGTTCCGTGATGGTGGAAATCAATTTCCGTAATTCATTGTATCTTTTCTTCCCGTCTACCAAATAGATCAAGATCACACTTTTCCATTTACCACCGATCAACTCCATGGCAATACTTGTAGTACATGAAAACAGTTTATCATTATATTTTATTAGCCTCTTTTTATGTTGTATCTCCATAAATAATGATTTAATAAAAACCAAAACTACAATACTATACTTAATTATACAACTATACTTTTTATAGTAAATATATTAATTTATAATATATTGCATATCAGTACATTGATAAATTTTTAAATCTTTTTATAGTACTATACTTTTTGACCGTTATTGCGACATAAAGAAACTATATATACTTTTGTCACTATACTTTTGATAGTATTGACTAAAAAATTCAATTAGCGTAACAAGAAATTAGAAATTATGAAAGCAATGACACTTAATAAATACGGAGAAGATTCAGTATTTGAAGCCTCTGAAATAGCAATTCCAACATTAAAATCTGGTGAAGTACTAGTTAAAATAGCAGCGTCAAGTGTGAATACAGTTGACACGATGATTAGAAATATGGGAAATGATTTTCCACTATCTCCTGACACGCCTGCTTTACTGGGGATGGATTTTGCAGGAATCATTGAAGCTGTAGCTGATGACGTAAAAAATTATAAAGTAGGCGATGAAGTCTATGGATGTGCCGGAGGTTTAGCCGATTTGCCAGGAACATTGGCAGAGTATATTGCTGCCGATAGCAAACTAATCGCAAAAAAAGCCAAGAATATCAGTATGAAAGAAGCTGCTGCCATACCATTGGTAGGAATAACTGCTTACGAAGGATTAAAACGTGCTGGAATTGCAGCAGGACAAAAAGTCTTGGTTCATGGTGGTTCTGGTGGTGTAGGTCATATTGCTTTACAGTTGGCAAAACATTTTGGGGCCGATGTGTATTCCACAGGAGGTGGAGACAAACAAACTGCGCTTATTGAACAACTAGGTGCAAAAGCCATTAATTATAAAACAAAAACAGTAGAGGAGTATGTTCAAAAACATACCAACGGTGTAGGTTTTGATTTGGTATATGATTCTGTTGGTGCTGGCAACCTAATAAATTCTTTCAATGCAGCTGCACTAAACGGACAGATTGCAACAACCGTTTCCATGTGTGAATTGGACCTTACAATTGCTCACATGAAGGGCTTATCGCTTCATGTGGTATTTATGCTAATTCCTATGTTACATAATTACAAGCGCGAAGTACATGGAGAAATTCTCAAAAACTTAACTGAAATTATTGAAGCAGGAGCTTTAAAGGTTGTTTTAGATGAACAACAATTTTCGCTTGAAGAAGCAGGAAAAGCACATGCACGACTAGAAAGTGGTCAAGCAATGGGGAAGGTTGTTATTGAAAATCAATGAAATCATTCGAAAACATAAATAAGGCTTATAATTCTGTTTTTAAACAAAACGAGTTGAGCATCGGAGTTGTAGTGCCCATTGAGAACTATGAAATGGGTCCTGTACCCACAATGAAAGACCATTTGGAACGGGTTCATCTTATTGAGCAGTTAGGGTTTAAAGCACTCTGGATTCGTGACGTTCCTTTTAACGTGCCTTCTTTCGGAGACGCGGGTCAAACCTTTGATCCTTTTACTTACTTGGGCTTTTTGGCAGGGCGCACAAAAGAGATTGCCTTAGGGGTTTCAAGTATTGCACTTCCTTTGCATCATCCTATCCATGTAGCAAAATCAGCTGCTACGATCGATCAATTATCTGATGGCAGATTGATCCTGGGTGTGGCATCGGGCGACAGGCCTGATGAATATCCTGCTATGGGCATCGATTATGAAAAGAGGGGAGCTTTGTTTCGAGAGTCATTTGCGTACATTCGAAAAGCTCAAGAGGACTTTCCTGTAATAGAGACCGAACAATATGGAAAACTAGGAGGAGATATTGATATACTGCCAAAACCAACAGGACATAAAATTCCATTATTGATGACCGGAAGTAGTCGTCAGACTTTGGAATGGAATGCAGCAAACGCAGACGGCTGGATGAACTATCCCAGAAATTTGTACCACCAAAAATTGACAATAGATGAGTGGCGTAAACTATTAGCTGAACAGCGAGGGTATAACAAGCCTTTTATGCAACCCCTGTATGTGATCCTGGCAGATGATGATGACTTTAAACCAATTCCCATTCACCTGGGCTTTAAGTTAGGAGCTAATTATCTAATTGATTATCTGGAAAAATTACAAGACATAGGCGTAAATCACCTCGCTTTAAACCTGCGATTTAATTCAGGAAGTATGGAGGAAACATTAGAGCGTCTCGCCAAAAAGGTATTACCACTTTTTCATTCGAACAAAAGAGAAAAAATAACATCATGAGTAAAACAATATTGATCACAGGAAGTACGGATGGAATCGGAAAACTGGTGGCTACAAAATTGGCCAGGGAAGGAAATACAATTTATGTGCACGGAAGAAACCCTAAAAAACTTTCGTCAACGGTAGCCGAAATAAAAAAGGTCTCAAAAAATGAAAATGTACAAGGATTCGTAGCCGATTTTTCGGATTTGGATGCTGTAAAAAAAATGGGACAACAAATAACTAAAAACGTGTCAAAAATAGATGTCCTTATCAACAACGCAGGAATTTTCAAAAGTGCGGCAAGTACCACCAAAGATGGATTCGATATTCGTTTTTCCGTAAACTACTTTGCTCCATACCTATTGACCAATGCCCTATTGCCTTTACTAAAAAAAGGATCAGAACCGCGAATAATCAATTTAAGTTCCGCTGCTCAAGCTCCAATATCGTATGAAGCGTTGGCCGGAAACACTCAATTATCTGATCAAGTAGTATATGCCCAAAGTAAATTGGCACTGACCATCTGGAGTTTTTACTTGGCGAAAAAAGAGTCAGGCATACAAGTGATTGCTGTAAACCCGGGCTCCCTGTTAAATACCAAAATGGTCAAGGAAGCTTATGGGCAACACTGGGCTCCTGCGGAAAAAGGGGAAAATATACTTTATGATTTAGCAATCTCGAAAGAATACAAAAATGTAACAGGAAAGTATTTTGACAATGACAAGGGTTCTGATATAGGAACTTTTGCTCCGGCTCATTCTGATGCCTATGACGAAACCGAGGTTTATAAACTCATTGAGCAAACGGAGGGCATTTTAAACTAGTGTTTATCTCCAATTGTGAGAATCAACCTTAATAATAGTATAGAATAATTAAAACAGACACTATGAAAATTGCAGTAACATCCGCGAGTGGACAATTAGGTTCAACAATTATAAAACAAGTGATACAACAGATCGGAAAAGAAAATGTTATTGGTATAGCACGAACGCCTGAAAAAGCAAAACATCTTGGTGTAGAGATCCGACAAGGTGACTACAACAATCCTGAGCATTTTACAAAAGCCTTACATGGTATCGATGCTGTTCTTTTGGTTTCGGGGATGGATGAGCCTCAAAAGAGAATTGAGCAACATAGAAATGTTATTAGGGCTGCAAAAAGCAATAGAGTAAAAAAAATAGTCTATACTAGTATTGTTGGTGATGAAGAAAAAACAGCTTTCAGTCCAGTTGTCCGAAGTAACCGACAGACCGAAAAAGATATCCAAAATTCAGGGCTTGATTGGGCTATTGGAAGAAATGGCATATATATAGAGCCCGACCTTGAATATATCGATAATTATGTGAAAAGAGGAGAAATTACAAATTGTGGAGGAGACGGGGAGTGCGCTTATACCTCTAGAGAAGAATTAGGTATTGCCTATGCCAGCATGCTCCTTCAGACAACCCATAATAGTAAAATCTACGATCTGGTTGGTGAACCCATTTCGCAAAAATCACTAGCTGAGTATATCAACAAAGTATTTAATACTGCCCTCGTCTATAACCCTGTATCTGTTCAGGAATACACCATTGAAAGAAAACAAGAATTGGGAGAATTTTTAGGGGCCGTTATAGCTGGCATATATGAAGGGATCTCCAGAGGAACCTACAATATTCCTTCTGATTTTGAAAAAGCAGCAGGAAGGCCCCATAAATCAGCCATTGAAATTATTGAACAATGGAAAAATATGTGAACATTGGGATGCCATCCAACGAATTCATGTTAACTCGGCGAATCCTAATAAAATGTACTTAAAAGTAATTGATAAGTAAGTCTAAGCTATTATTCCAGACCCAACTCATTACATTTTCTGAACTTGATGGCGGCGCCCAAAAGTGCAGCTTTAGATCCCAGGGCGTTGGGTACAACCCTGGCCGCCATATTATTTTGGACCTGTTCCCCAAAAAGTTCAAAGGCACCGGCAAGTCCACCCTGAACGACCACGGCATCAGCATTAAATTGTGAAACATATTTATTCAGAAATAGACCTAATTCATCTCCCCATAAATGGAATACGTTTCTTACTTTAAGATCGGTTTGCGCCAATTCAGCGGCTTCCTTTGGCTCTCCATGAAAACCTATTCCTTTTAGTCTGAATTTCAGGCCTCTAATGGAAAAAACCTCATCCGCTCTTTTATTTTTCCATAAACAATCATAAAGCAGATTTTCAGGAATCCCCTTTCCCTTATACTGTGGTTCTCCATTAATGATAAAAGCAGAACCAATGCCTGTTCCAAGCGTTATTCCTATTAGTCGACCAAATGGTTTTCCGGCACCATATAAGGCTTCTCCCACAATTGCAGACTCTCCATCATCTCTGAAAGTAATTGGGTAGTCTGTGGATACCCTATCCAAAATCAGTTCCTTGAGGTTCATGCCATAAATAGCTTCGTATTTACCCTGGTTAGGACCCATATAACTTATACCCTTTGTATGATCAAAGGGTCCGGGCATGGAAAAGGCAATACCACTAATTTGGTTTGTAGCGGAATTCCTATTGATGATATCGGAAAATGTGGTGATAATTGTTTCACTGTCCCCTTTACTATCTATTGGAGTGTTTTTTATGTTTACTACAGAATCCCCGCTTACCAGACCGCTTTTAATAGATGAACCTCCCACATCTAACGCTAAAATGGCTTCATTCCTTTTCATTCGATTCGTTGTACACTATTAATTAATAGTTGAAGGAGCAATTGATAATGGACCGACTAAATTATTTCAGACTTTTGGCAAAGTCTTCGGCAGCGGCCTCCAAATTTTTGTAGCTCGCTTTTAGAGCCGCTTCCAAATTAGGCATATCCTTAGAAATCGCTATAGTATAGGCCAGACCTAATTTCTTTGCTGTAGTTTCTGAAATATCGATAGCGCCACAAAAGGCCGCAACTGGTATTCCTTTATCTTTAGCAGAATTTAATATTCCTTGTAATGCTTTACCCGATAGCGTCTGATCATCTAATTTTCCTTCCCCGGTGATGATCCAATCCGCTTCCATAATATTGACATCAAATTGCGCCAGTTCCTTAATCAATTCAATCCCGGAGGCTAATTGAGCCTTTAGGTACACGCTTGCTGCGGCTCCCAGACCCCCCGCAGCTCCAGCCCCGGCGATATTCTGTACATCAACTTTACATTGATCCTTCAGGATCTTGGCAAAACTTCTCAATCCTTCATCTAGCAATTCTATTTCTTCCTCAGAAGCCCCTTTTTGCCGGGCATAGATATGAGCTGCTCCATGTGGTCCATAAAAAGGATTGGTGACATCACAGGCTACCTTAAATAGTACATCATTTAGTTTGGGGATAACCTCAGAGGTATCAATTCTGGAAACATGGAGCAAGTTAGCACCAACCGGACTAAGGGCCTTTCTGTGCTCGTCTAAAAAACGAAATCCCAGGGCAGTAGCCATTCCCATTCCGGCATCATTGGTGGCACTGCCACCAATACCTAATATAATTTCTTTTGCCCCCTTATCTATGGCATCCGTGATAAGTTCTCCGGTTCCCAAAGTAGTGGTTTGCATGCAATTTTTTTCATCCTCCTGTAAAACCTTGAGTCCTGAAGCTTCGGCCATTTCTATAAAGGCGGTATTGGTAGTTGCAGAATATAGGTAGGAAGCTTCAAGGGGCCTGAACAGGGGATCGTTTACGCTAGCTTTTACTATATCTGCCTTCAGGTAATACCTGACCACATCTATGGTGCCGTCACCCCCATCTGCTAAGGGTAAATGAATTATTTCTGCATCAGGGAATACTTTTCTCAGGCCACTTTCTAAAGCGTCACAGATCTCGAACCCTGTGAGAGAACCTTTGAATTTATCTGGGGCGAGCACAAATTTCATGGCAATCTATTAGCTTAACAAATCCGGTAGTAAAAGACTAAAGGTAACAATCGCTGCAAAATAAAGTACCAAAATAGCGACCTCTTTTTTTCCGGAATAGTACACCACTTCCAGACCTTTGTTAGCTTGTCTTTTTACTGCATAGCTAACACCTAAAGCTACTAAAATGGTCATAAGGCAACCAAGAGCATTCCACCAGAACCAGAAAACCTGTGGTACATAAAGCCATAGATAAATATTGAATAATACGCCTACCACAATACCTATATTGGCACCCAGGGCATGAGTCTTTTTAGTCAATATCGCCAGTATAAATGCTGCTAAGATGGGTCCATAAAAAACAGAACTGATTTTGTTGATTACCTCAATTACAGTGCCCTCAATATTACCAGCGAAGAAGGCAAAAAACAAACACACCAGACCCCAGAAAATAGACAAGAACCTAGAATAAGATACGTACAATTTATCACCAATATCCGGCTTAAATCGCTTAACAAAATCTTCCATCGTTACTGCGGAAAGGGAATTAACGGTTGAGCTTAAACTGGACATAGCCGCAGACATGATTGCCACAATAAGAATTCCTATAATGCCATTGGGTAAATATTTAATAATAAACACGGGTACCATTAAATCTGCTTTCTTTCCTTCCAGCGCCCCTATATTAGTTTGGTAGACCGAATCCATCATCTCCTGAAAACCCAGATCCTGAACCAAGAGTGTTCCTAAAACCAGACCCATTATACAATAGGTAAGCGTTAATGGAAAGCGGAACAGACCATTGGCCAGCAAGAGTTTTTTTATCGTGGGCATTCCCTTGGCAGATAATAATCGCTGTGATTGTGTCTGGTCCGTACCATAATATGACGCATACAGAAAGAAACCCCCAATAACCATTGGCCAAAAACCAAACTCGTCTTGTTTATCCGCATTGTTAAAGCCCCACTTGTTAAAATCAACCGCCGTTAATCGGTCTTGATCAACATTCGTCAAAAAAGTATCAATTCCACCTAACTCACTGACCCCATAAAACAAGCAGATCACAATTCCCAAAAACAGAATGACCATTTGAATTACGTCTCCCCAGATAACGGCTTTCATCCCGCCTTGAAAAGAGTAGATCATTGTGATGACCCCAATAATTAGTATGGAGATCCAAAAATCTATTTGTACTGTGGCCTGCAGGATTAGGGCCATCGTATATACCATAACCCCCGTTGCCACAGATCTGCTAATTTGGAAAACAAAACTAATTAACAATCTGGATGAGGCATCAAAGCGTTGTTCCAAGTATTCGTAAACACTAACAATTCCCGATTTATAAAGCGTTGGTATAATGGCTATTAATAAAAAAGCCATCGCCAAGGGAACTCCAAATTCATAGGTAAGCCATTGCAAGCCCCCGCCTTCTTTGAGGCCCACGAATGCAGGTGCGGAGATAAAACTTATCGCAGAAAGTTGGGTGGCCATAGTAGACAGACTCAAGGGCAACCAACCGATGCTTCGTCCTCCTAAAAAATAGTCGCCAGAAGTCTTATTTTCCTTAAAAAAATAGCCGATTCCTAAAAAACCGCCCATGTATACAACGATAATTATATAATCTATGTAATTCATAGTCTTCGTTTTAAGTCTAATTTTATTCTATCCAACCATTCTTCATTCAACACTCCAAATAACTCCGCATTTGCCCTTCCAGTACCATCAATTGAAGGAAAAAGATTGCGAATTGTTCCCTCTTGCACGCATCCTACTTTTTTCATTGCTGCGATGCTCACAATATTTTCGGCATGTGCCCCCAAACCAATTCTTTCTACCCCGAGTTTTTCAAAGGCAAACTCAAATAACAAATATTTACAATGATTGTTGAGCCCTGTGCCTCTAAAATCCGAGCCATACCAAGTATGCCCAAGTCTTATAACATTCAATTCTTTAGAATAATCGAAAAAACGGGTACTACCAGCAAATTGCTTTTTAACTTTGTCATAGACGGCAAAAGGATATTCCTTTTTAGCGGCTCGCTGCATAATCGCTTCTCGTACATAGTCAGGAAATCTTCCATTTCCATTCGATTTTCCCAGAAAATAGGTCCAGAGCTTTTCTTCCCTGGAAATATCTCTTAATTCTTTAATATGGGTTTCTGCTAACGGGACCAACTTTACCTCATCATCTTCTAAGATATAATCTAACTGAAAGTCCAGCACTCCCATCACCCTGGATTAAACTTAATCTGAATTCATTAGATCAATAAACAAGGCCGCACTCCATGAAAAATTATTGCCGCCATACCCGGTTCGCTCCAAATCACCATCGTCTTTTCTGCAATCGAAATATTCATAAAACCCAAACCGCTCTATCAGATCTACCGTGTCTTTTTTTATTCTCTCGGCTACTTCCTTAAGTCCGTAATTTTTGAGACCGCGGTAAAGGATCCAATTCATATTGATCCAAACCGGCCCTCTCCAATATTTCTTAGGATTAAAACGTTCGTTTGTAGGATCGAAAGAGGCACAGAGATACTTGTCCTCTCCCCCAAATCTATCCATCATTGTTTTGACTAAAATACCTGCCCTGTCCTGGTCCGGAATATTAGCAAACAAGGGTGAAAAAGAAGAAGAGGTGATATGCCGTATTGGTTTGTTATTTCTCAGGTCAAAATGGACATAGGCCCCTAATTCCTGATCAAATAATTTTGAGTTGATCGCTTTACAACTTTTTTCTTGCCAGCTTTTTAAAGTCGATATTTTAGACTCGTTGCCACCTATTAATCCGTAGAGTTCAATCAAAGCCTCATTCGATTTGATCAACATCGCATTGAATAAGGGATCCTGTACTAAAAAAGGAGATAGCTCCGCTATTTTAGCGTCATCATAATGGTGTTCTTTAGCTATATCTACTATGTAGAGATAGTGGTCATATTCTCTGTTGGAAGGCCTTTGTGAGGCATCAACATGGGTTGTATCCTTGCGTACAAAATTATATTTAGGAGAATCCATGGTTTCCCAAATATCGTCCCAAACAGGTGAATTATCTGTGCCCGACTCCCAATTATGGTAGATATACATCAGTCCTTCATTGAATGGATCTCTATGGGTGTAGAAATAATCATGGTTATTGTAGACCTTGTCGATATTAGCCTTGATAAAATTCAGCATATCTGTTTTGTCCTTGGCAATGCGGTACATTTCCAATAAAATAAATCCCGTCACCGGTGGTTGTGTCATACCGGTAGATCTATATTTTTTCGAGGCTAAAGGATGTAATTCCGACTTGTGGAAATCGGCACCAGGAAAATAGGAATCGTTCTCATTGTGAAAGACGATATGTGGAATAAATCCATTTCCCCATTGGGCATCAAGCAAGGTGTTAATTTCCAATTTAGCCCTTTCAATATTGTAATATGAAAGACCTATTGCGATAAACCCGGAATCCCATTTCCATTGAAAAGGATATAAACCTTCACTGGGAATAGTAAAGCCGCCTTCCTGGAAGTTATTGTCTAAAACTTCCATGGCCCTCTTTATCAATTTTTCATTCATAAAATCGTGAATAAAACACATTGGCGGTTCTCTCCGCCAATGTGCATTAATTAAATAAACTAACTCAAACTTAAACTTACGTCACTTAAAAATTGAATGTTGCGGTTAAGAAAATCCTTCTTGGTAAAATAGGTCTTCCAAAGAAAAAGTCTCCATCTGCAGATTGCCCTGCTATACCAGCTCGTGGGTTCCCTTCTGTTAATCCAACACTGTCGAAGAGGTTAAAGACCGAGCCTCCTAGACGTAATGAATTGACTTCTTGCGTCCTGAAAGTATACCCTGCACCTAGTCTGGCTATGGTAATTGCATCTAGTTCAACATTATTTGAATCATCGGTAAATTTGCTGCCTGTATGATTCAG
>JABDQM010000066.1 GCA_013042315.1 Flavobacteriaceae bacterium
AGTTTTTACAAGGGAGATTTTGATTGGTCACTTACACAATTAAAAGTATTGCGCGGATCTACTTCTCAACTTATCGCTAATGACGCGATGCAATTGAGTTTGTTGATCTCTGATAATTCCTTCGAAGATTCAACAAAGACCGCCCTGAAGAAATACGCAAAGGCCGACTTGCTCGCCTATCAAAATAAGAATGAAGAGGCTATTTCTAGCCTCGAAGAAATTCTGCAACAGCACAAAGGAGAAAAAATCGAAGACGAGGCATTGTTAAAGCAGGCCGAACTTTTGGTGGAAAAAGGCGACTATGATTCAGCGCTTTATAATTATACCAAGATTGTGGAATTCTACGGCGATGATATCCTGGCCGATGACGCACATTTTGCTATGGCTGAATTGTTCAGAACAACATTGAATCAACCCGAAAAAGCAAAATATCACTACGAAAAGATTTTGTACAATTATCAGGATAGTTATTTTTTCCCACAAGCCCGAAAGAACTTCAGGATACTTAGAGGCGATAGTATTAATTGAGAAGATTTCATTTAAGACAACAACAATTATATGCTAATTTATAATGTGACGGTCAATGTAGAGGATTCCATTCACCTGAAGTGGTTAGATTGGATGAAGAGTACACATATCCCGGAAGTCTTGGCCACAGGAAAGTTTTTAGAGGCAACGATGAGCAGAGTCCTGGTGGAGGAGGAGTTAGGGGGTATTACCTATTCGGTGCAATACAAGGTAAAGGATAGAGCTACGCTGGATGCTTATTACAAGGAAGATGCTGCCGGCCTGAGAAAGAAAACCCTGAAAAACTTCGGCACCTCTTTGGTCGCTTTCAGGACCGAACTCGAGATAATTTCTATTGACAAAGCACCAATTAAAACTGCTACCACCTATTTGTTCTCTTATGGAACCTTATTAGACGAAGAAATACAAAAGATGGTTTTTTCCCGGGTGCTAAAAGGTGATAAAGATCATCTAAGGGCGCATTCCGTTTCCGGAGAAAAAGTCGGAGGCCTCTACCCTACCATACAACAGTCTGAAGATGCTGATGACAGGGTCGATGGTTCTGTGTTTGTTATTAGTCAGGAAGAACTACATCTGGTAGATTCTTACGAAGGAGAAGCCTATAAGAGAAAAGAAGTAATCCTGGAATCCGGAACCAAGGCGTGGGTGTATCTGGGAAAAATGAAAAGAAACGGCCTTCATGAATAAACGAAATCGCAATCATTCCAAATCGAGAAGAAAAAACAGAAACCACGATGCAGGTGGGAGTCCGGTTAAGGCAAAAAAGCACCTGGGACAACATTTTCTGAAAGATGATGAGATCGCGAGAAAGATTTCCGAAACACTTTCCCTTGAAGGATACGATCATGTGCTTGAAATAGGCCCGGGTACCGGAGTACTCACCAAGTACTTACTTCTCCGCAAGCTCAACCTGGTGGCCATGGATCTCGATGAAGATTCTATAGTTTATCTCAACCACAGCTTCCCGCTGGAACACCCGAAAGTATTGGAAGGAGAAGGCTCTTTTAAGGTAATGGAAGCCGATTTTCTCAAAGCCGACCTGCGTGCTATATTCGGAGATAAGCAATTCGCCATCATCGGGAATTTTCCCTATAATATTTCAACTCAAATCGTCTTTCGAATGTTGGAATACAAGGATCAGATTCCTGAATTTTCCGGGATGTTTCAAAAGGAAGTAGCCAAAAGGATTTGCGAAAAAGAAGGAAATAAATCTTATGGAATCCTTTCTGTTTTGGTACAGGCTTTCTACGATGCGGAATATCTGTTTACTGTTCATCCTGAAGTTTTTGATCCTCCGCCGAAAGTTCAATCGGGTGTACTCAGCTTGAAAAGGAAGGAAGATTGGAAACTAGACTGCGACGAGAAATTGTTTTTCAGGGTGGTTAAAACCGCTTTTAATCAGAGGCGAAAGACCCTTAGGAATAGCTTAAAAACTTTTGAGCTTTCCGATAATCTAAAAGAAGATGCTATCTTTGACCAACGCCCCGAACAACTTGGGGTTGCCGAATTTATTTCGCTGACGAAGAAGATAGCAAATGACACCCTTTAAGCTCACAGAAGAACTTCTTGACAACATCGCTGAGCTAATCGATGCACAGAGCGATCATGACTTGATCAACCTGATGAGGGAGGTTCATTTTGCCGACGTGGCAGAGATCGCAAATGAGCTGGAAGAAGAACAGGCCACTTACCTTATCAAACTCCTCGATAGCGACAAAACCTCAGACGTACTTACCGAACTTGATGAAGACGTCAGAGAAGCCATTCTGAACAACCTCTCTTCAAAGGAAATTGCCGGGGAGCTTGAAGAACTGGATACCGATGACGCGGCAGACATCGTGGGGGAACTCCCCAAGGAAATAGTGCAGGAAGTTATTTCCGAAATTGAGGACAAAGAACACGCCAGAAATATTGTGGACCTTCTGCGTTATGATGAAAATTCCGCGGGTGGACTCATGGCTAAGGAACTGGTTAAGGTCAATGAAAACTGGACGGTTCTGCGCTGTGTAAAAGAAATGAGAGCCCAGGCCGAAAACGTTACCAGAGTACATTCAATTTATGTTGTTGACGACGAGGAAAAATTAAAGGGCAGGCTTTCCTTAAAAGATTTATTGACCACCTCCACTACCAATCCCATCAAAAATGTATACATCCCTAAGGTAGATTCCGTAAACGTAAACGAAAAACCCGAGGAAGTCGCAAAGATCATGTCTAAATACGACTTGGAAGCAATTCCGGTGGTGGATGAGATTGGCCGACTCGTGGGCAGGATCACCATTGATGATATTGTAGACGTGATCAGGGAGGAAGCAGAAAAGGACTACCAATTAGCCGCGGGTATCTCGCAGGATGTGGAAGCTGATGATAGCATTTGGATCCTCACCCGTGCCAGGTTACCCTGGTTGTTTTTAGGACTTTTGGGAGGCCTTGGTGCCGCAGCCATCATGGGTGGTTTTGAAGAGATGATCAGCAAACACGCAATACTGTTCTTTTTTACGCCTTTGATTGCCGCCATGGCTGGAAATGTAGGCGTACAATCCAGTGCCATTATTGTACAAGGCCTTGCCAATGATGATCTCAAAGGGAGTATAGGTAACCGCTTGGTGAAAGAAATGTTCCTCGCTTTGCTCAACGGAATAATTCTGGCCGTGGTCTTACTGTTTTTTACCTGGGTTTGGAAAGGAACTTTTATTACTGCCCTTGCCATTTCTATCTCGCTGATCACTGTTATCGTGGTTGCCGGGATCATTGGAACCTTCACCCCCTTGTTCCTTCACAAACGAGGGATAGATCCGGCAATAGCAACAGGGCCGTTTATCACCACCAGTAATGACATCTTTGGCATCCTTATTTATTTTACCATTGCCAAAGTGCTGTTGGGTATCTGATTTTCCCGTTAAGCCAAAATAAAAACTTATGAAGGTAAAAGTTGGAGTCGTTCAGGATTATCCTGTTTTTTTTGACAGGGAAAAAACCCTGGATAAAATGGAGTCTATCCTTTCAGATCATGCAAAGGATGGCTACCAGCTCATGGTTTTTCCGGAGTCTTTTATTCCGGGTTATCCAAGGGGCTTTACCTTCGGAGCGAAAGTGGGTAAGCGCACCGAAGCAGGAAAAAGACTCTATGCGGAATACCACAGCCAAAGTGTAGA
>JABDQM010000067.1 GCA_013042315.1 Flavobacteriaceae bacterium
CCACAAATCAACCCTTTATGAAATTAAGAAGTATAGTTGTTGACGATTCATCTATGCAGCGAATGGCAGTTGCAAAGCTGGTGAATAATCATCCGAATTTAGCCCTGGTTGCGGAGTACAGCAACGCAATTGAAGCCAAGAATGGCATCAAGAACAACGAGATCGACCTGATCTTTTTGGATGTAGAGATGCCCATCATCAGTGGTTTCGATCTGTTGGAGTCTCTAGAAAACAGTCCGCAAGTCATCCTAATCACCGGAAAACCTGATTATGCTCTTAAAGCATTTGATTACGATGTAACCGATTATTTGCACAAACCAATTACGATGGCCCGCTTTGATGCTTCTGTAAAAAGAGCGGTGGCTAAGTACGAGCAAATGAATCAGGTAGCTGAAGACGAAGAGCATATTTTTGTTAAGAGTAATCTTAAGAAACGCAAAGTAATCCTCAACGATATTAAGTGGATAGAGGCTCTTGGCGACTATATTAAATTAGTTACCGATGAGGCAAATATTGTGATTCTTTCTACCATGAAAGCATTTGAAAAGCAATTGCCTGCAGAGAAATTCCTCAGAATTCACAAGTCGTATATTGTCAATCTGGAGAAGATTGAGAAATTTAACAGTAAAAATGTAGAGGTTAGCGGCCGATCTATTCCGCTCTCCCGAAATAAGAAAACAGAACTGGCCGAGGCGTTAAGCAACGTTTAATCAAAAGTAGTCTACGTCGTAGATTACCCGCACGCTTCTGTACAGAGAGATAGCATTAAAGGAATTTTCAATTCTTTTAATGCTATTTTTTGTTTTAGACAGGGATTGCCCCTTCGGTATTTTAATTAAAATCTGTTTAATATATCGGTTCCTGATTCTCGCAACCGGGGGAAACTCAGGACCGAGAACCTGATTACCAAAAACATTTCGCAAGCCTTTCCCAAACCAATTCGCCGCTTCATTTAAGGTACTGTACTCTTTGTGTCTGAAACTGATCTTAATAATTCGATTTAAGGGGGGATAATGATATTCCCTGCGCTGATCCATCTGATCCTGATAGAGGGTGAGATAATCTCCTGAAACCACTTGTTGTAATACCGTATGACCCGGATTGTACGTCTGGATGAGCACCGTACCCCTTTTTTCCGTTCTGCCGGCCCTTCCGGCAACCTGTGTCAGCAATTGAAAGCTACGTTCGTGGGCTCTGAAATCAGGGAAATTTAACAGCGAATCGGCATTCATAATCCCAACCAGGTTGACATGCCTGAAATCAAGTCCTTTAGTAACCATCTGTGTGCCCACCAGAATATCAAATTCTTTGTTTGCAAAAGCCGTGATGATTTTCTCATAGGCGTATTTTCCTCTGGTTGTATCGAGATCCATACGCCCAACCCTGGCCTCGGGAAACAAGCCTTCTAATTCTTTCTCTATTTGTTCCGTACCAAAGCCTTTGGTATCGAGTGTTGCATTTCCACACGCCTTGCACTGAGGTTGCATCATTTCGTGAAATCCGCAATAATGACATCTCAATTGATTCCTTCCTTGATGATAGGTAAGGCTTACATCGCAATTTGGGCATTGAGGCGCATGTCCGCAAGTCGTACATTCTACTATTGGGGCGTATCCCCTGCGATTTTGAAAGAGGATGACCTGTTCCCCCTGGCTCAGGGTATTTTCGATTTCTTTTTGCAAGGTTTCAGAAAAATGCCCTGCCATCTTTTTTCTTCGCGAAGCGTCCCGTATGTCAACTAAATGTACTTCAGGCAGAAGCATCCCCCCGTAGCGCTGCTCCATTTTTGAATAACCGTATTTGCCCGTCTTTACATTGTAGAAACTTTCTAAACTGGGTGTTGCCGAGCCTAATAAAACTTTTGCTCCGTGTAGCTTTGCCAAAACTATAGCGGCATCCCTGGCGTGGTATCTGGGAGCCGGATCGTACTGTTTAAATGAATTCTCGTGTTCCTCATCAACGACTACGAGCCCCAGTTGACTAAAAGGAAGGAAAAGGGAAGATCTCGCCCCGATTACCACTTGGGCTTTCTCCGCTCCCCGGCGAACATTATTCCATACCTCCACCCTTTCGTTGAGACTGAATTTTGAATGAAAAACAGATACTTTCTCGCCAAAACATTCCTGTAGACGCGAAATAAGTTGAGTGGTGAGAGCGATTTCCGGTAGAAGATAAAGAACTTGTTTTCCCTGCCTGAGATAGGATTCCATGAGCGTCATGTAAACTTCCGTTTTTCCCGAAGAGGTAACACCGTGAAGCAGGCCTACATCTTTTTCCAGAAATGTCGCCGTGATTTCATCTAGGCTGATCTTCTGGAAATCCTTTAGTTCAGGCGTTTTCTTTAAACTCGGGTCGCCGTCAAATGAGATCCGGTCGGTCCTGATCATCTTCTCTTCAAGAATACCTTTATCAATCAAAGTCCTAATTACAGAAGACGTGGTTCCACTCTTTTTTTGCAGATCAACAGTACTCATGGGTTTTTTAGACTCAGCCTGAGCCTGAAAAAGGGTGAGCAGAACTTCTCTCTGTTTTGGTGCCCTGCTCAGGTCATCCAATAAAGTGACAAGCGCTTCTTCGGCTTGGTATTTAGCATTCAAACGAACTGTCCGAATTTCCTTGGGTTTGTATTGGCTGTGAAGGGTTTCCTGAAGCAGGATATACCCCGCTTCTAACATGCGGTTTAACAAGGGTAAAACCGTCTTTTTATCCAGTAATTCACTAACCTCCTTGATCTTAAGTGATCCCTTGTTCTCCAGAGCCTCAAGGATCATAAATTCCTGATTGCCCAATAGGTCTTCTTCAATTTCTTTACTTGTATTCTTGAGAACCAGAGTTTCGCTTTCTAGTAAAAAGGCACTGGGCACAGCAGATCTGAATACTTCTCCCAAAGTGCACATATAGTAACTCGCTATCCACTCCCAGTGTCTCAGCTGGAGTTCAGTCACCAGAGGTATTGTATCAATGACCTCATGGATGTCTTTAGCTTCATAAGCCTGGGGAGGGTTGTTGTGCACTTCATATACCAATGCAGTATAAATTTTGGACTTGCCGAAGGGTACTGCGAGTCGCATTCCTTGCCTGAGAGCCGTTGCGATCTCTGAATCTACCCTGTAAGTAAATAATCTCTCAAGAGGAATGGGCAAGACAACATCTACGTAGAATTCCATAGGTAGTAATTAAGAGGATACTCTTCTCCAGGTCTGGGTTCTGAAAAAGAATGCCACATATCCCCTAACCTTCAATTGATTCGGTTTTTTGGGATTTATAAAAATTTTACAGCGGTATTCCCTTCCCGACTCAGGATCCAGAATCGTCCCATCTCCATATTCATTCTCCCCGATCTTTTTAAGTCCGCCAAATACAATCATCCCCTCAATAGGCTGATCTTTTTTAGGGCCTTTGCATTTAACACAGAGGGCATCTTCCCTCCCATCGACAAGTATTTCAACCACTTTGGCGTATATAGCTCCATCTTTTTCGTAAATCTTAAGGATGGATTTTGGTTTTTCGGTGACATCGTCAATAGTTTTCCATAATCCGAGGACCGACTGTGCACTTAAGTCCATCAACAGCAGGGAAAAAATAATAAAAACGAGTAGCTTCTTATTCATCTTCAGCTTTTGAGTTCACGTTCTGCCTCAGACTGGTCAAGGTAGCATTGAGTTCAAAGCCCAAAAGAAGGATATTCGAATTCAACCAGATATAAACCATTAAAATAAGGAGACCTCCCAGGGCACCGTACAATTCATTATAACGGGCGAATTTGTCAATATAAAGTCCGAAGAGATAGGAGGTTAGGAAGAAAAGCAATGTGGTCATCAGGGCACCGTAAGAGAAGAATCGAGCTTGCTTTCCCTCCCGGGTACCGAAATAGTACAATATGGCAGTGGTAAAGTACGAGAGTACTAGAAAAAACAAGATTTTTCCTGCACGAGCGCCAACCAGATCATTGGGATCCATAGCAGTCCCACTCGATTCGGCGGCCCATACGTTTAAGTATTCCAGGGTATACTCAAAATAAACAAAGGCTACGGCACCTACGATGAGCAGAATGGACAAGATGATCCCAACCATGAGGGCATAGGCATATTGTTTAAAAAAATTACGTGTCAGGATAATATGATAAGAAGTTTCAAAACCTCCGAAAATCGCATTAACCCCATTGGTCATCAAAAAAATAGAAAGCACAAAGGCGGAAGATAAAAGACCGCCCTGCTTTTGGTCCTTGATTTGGGTGTAAATCTCACCAAAATAATCACTTGTTGCCGAAGGCAGGAAAGATTCGAGGAATCTGAGAAACTGAGTATCAAAATCCTGACTGCCAACGCTAACCAGGGGAATGACAAAAGGGATAAGGGTAACAAGAAATATCAAGAGTGGAAACAAGGCCATAAAGAGACTAAAGGCAATGGAACTGGCCCTTGTAGACAATGCCCCCTGTACAATTCCTATGATGTACATTTCCAGGAGATCGTAAAGGGAAAGTCCTTCCAGACCTGCGAGCTTAATTTTCTTGAGCAGGGCAACCAACCAATTGATGACCGGTATCTTTTCCAGCTTTTCCTCAACTTCCTTTGTCATCTATACGGCTTTAAGGCTCAGGTCTTTATTGCTAACTGAATGTGTCAGAGCCCCGGAGGAAATATAGTCTACCCCGCATTCTGCATACTTCCGCAAGGTGGCTTCATTTATTCCTCCCGAAGATTCTGTCAGGCAGCGATCTCCGATCATTTCTACTGCTTTTCTGGTATCCGCATAATTGAAGTTATCAAGCAAAATACGGTAAACGCCTTCCGACCTGAGAATTTCTTCAACTTCGTTTAGATCCCTGGCCTCAACAATGATTTTAAGATTTTTCTGATGTTCTTTTAAATACGTTTGCGTGAGTTGGATGGCCTTGGTGATCCCGCCTGCAAAGTCGATGTGATTATCTTTTAACATGATCATATCGTAAAGTGCAAACCGATGGTTCTCACCTCCTCCTATCCTTACCGCCCATTTTTCAATCGCTCTGATTCCCGGAGTTGTTTTTCTTGTATCCAGAATTTTAGTCTTGGTGCCCTTGAGGAGTGCAACATATTTTGCTGTTTTCGTTGCGATGGCACTCATCCGCTGCATGGCGTTCAGTACCAACCGTTCTGCCTTGAGGATACTCTGAGATGAACCACTGACATAAAAGACCACATCACCAAACTTTACGGGCTGCCCATCCTGAATTTCCACTTCAATTTTCAGATCGCTGTCTACATATTCAAAGACTTGCCGGGCGAAATCCACTCCTGCAATCACACACTCTTCTTTCACCAACAGCTTGGCCTTACCCTTCGCGGATGCCGGAATGCAAGCCAGAGAACTGTGATCTCCATCTCCAACATCCTCCCTAATACCATTTTCTATAATCTGCACTATTTCTTTGGCCAGCGCTTCTTCTGAAATCATAGGTTTCGTTTATTAGGCTAAAATTACTAAAAACAAATGCCAACTGAGAATATGAATTTGTCGAATCTTTTACCTTTGGCACATGAAAATTAAACTGTTGGTAGTTGGTAAAACGGAGAAAAGAGAATTACAATCCCTGATCGAGGAATATGAAAAAAGGCTCGCTCATTACATCAATTACCATCAGGAGGTAATCCCCTCTCCGAAGACAGCAAAAAGCAGATCGATAACCGAGCAAAAACAATTGGAGGGACAAGCTATTCTCTCAAGGATAAGCACATCTGACATCTTAGTACTCTTGGATGAAAAGGGCCAAACTTATAGCTCAAAGGGCTTCGCAAAAGAATTGCAAAAGTATATGAATGCAGGAACAAAGCAATTGGTTTTTGTTATCGGGGGTCCCTTTGGTTTCAGCCAGGAAGTGTACAGCAGGTCCAGAGCGAAAATAAGCCTGTCACGCTTGACTTTCTCTCATCAGATGATCCGTTTATTTTTTACCGAACAACTATATCGGGCCTTTACTATCCTCAGAAACGAGTCTTACCACCATCAATAAAGAACTCGGAATTTGATGGTGTGTTCTACCTTTTTCAGGGCTTTGATCACGTCCCTGTTGTAGTCTTTGTCCAAATCCGTAATGACATAGCCCAGATCTTTATTGGTAGAGAGGTATTGCCCGGAGATATTCATTTCGTAATGCGCCAGCACTTCGTTGATCCTTGCCATAACTCCCGGTAGATTCCGGTGAATATGAAGGAATCGGTGGGCATTTTGTTGTTTGGGCAAACGGATATTTGGGAAATTCAGGGCATCCTTAGTATTACCTGTATTGATATAGTTCATGATCTTATTGGGCACAAAATCAGCGATATTCATCTGTGCCTCCTGAGTGCTTCCTCCAATATGCGGAGTGAGAATCACGTTAGGCATTCCCTGCAAAGGAGTTTTGAAGTTTCCGTTGCTTCTCGGTTCCTCAGGAAATACATCAATGGCCGCCCCGGCTATTTTCTCCTCCTTTAATGCCTTCTCCAGCGCAGGAATATCCACTACAAAACCCCTTGAAAGGTTAATGAGATATGCGCCATCGCGCATCTGATGTAATTCTCTGTCGCCAATAAAATTCTTATTGGATTTATTGTCATCGATATGCAAAGAGACCACATCTGAAACATTGAGTAAATCTTCCAGGCTGTTGCACTTTTTTGCATTACCCAAGGCCAGTCGATCTTCCAAATCGTAATAATAAACCCTCATTCCCATAGCTTCCGCCAGCACTGAGAGTTGTTTACCGATATTTCCATAGCCTACAATACCCAGGTTCTTTCCTCTTACTTCACAGGAGTTTGCCGCAGTTTTATTCCACTGTCCGCTGTGTATTTCCACACTTCTTGGAAAGACATTTCGCATCAGCATAATGATCTGCCCAATTGCGAGTTCTACCACAGATCTGGTGTTGCTATAAGGTGCATTGAAGACCACTATCCCCTTTTTCAGGCAATAGTCCAGGTCGATCTGAGTGGTTCCTATACAAAAAGCCCCTACTACTAATAGTTTATTTGCAGCATCGAGTACCCTTGGTGTGATCTGAGTCTTGGATCGGATCCCCAATACGTGAACACCTTTTATTTTCTCGATTAATTCCTCTTCGCTGAGGCCTCGATCAACTAGTTCGACAGAAAAACCGTCTTCTGATAAATTGTCAAATGCGACAGGGTGGACGTTTTCGAGTAAAAGTATCTTGATTCTGTTCTTGGGGTAAGAGAGATTACGCGGAAGGTCGTTTACAAAAAGGAATTCATCCAGGTTTGGAGCCACGTGATCTGCATTAGAGGCTGCTTTTTCCCTGTGAACATTTTCAGTGTAGGCAAAAAATTTATGGGCGATTCCCGCTTCACGCATCACATAGTCACTATAGCCATCACCTATCACCTGCACTTCCCCATCCAGATTTAGTTCCTTCAGGCATGCGATCTTGCCATTATGACTCGCCAGGACATTGTCTTCGTCAAATCCTGTGATATTCCCATCCTCATCAAAGGTAAAGGTATTGGCATATACCCGGTCTGATGGAATGTTGTATTCCTCCACAATAGGGTCAATAAATTCTTTGAAGCCACAAGAAATCACATAAATATCTTCTGAGTGCTTTTCAAAGAACTCTTTATTAGAGGCGATAGATTTTGAAATCTTCTTGCTCAGTTCTTCGACTAAGGGATCCAGATGTTTTTTATTTGCCTGTAAGAGTCGGATTCTACGCTCGAGGGACTCTGTAAAAGAAATATCCCCATCGATCCCAAGGTTAGTGATATGTTGTATTTCTTTAATGACCTCGTCCCTGTCTTCACGGTTGTTCAGGGTCATTTCGGCCAGAACGTCCAGGGCTTCTACCCGGGTTAATGTACTATCAAAATCAAAAACATACTTCCTCGCCACGGCTATCATATAATGCTGTTAAAGGTTGTAAAAGTAGAAATATTTGAGGACCGAAACATGATTTCCTACTAAAAGTTCGAGATCGTTGTTTTATCACACGAATTGATAAAATATTCACTTATTTTTATAGACTTTATTGTGAATTTTCTATTTCCAATTCATTCTACGGTTTTTAACATTAATAGCAATATGAAAAAGTTTTTAAAGGTTTTAAAAGTGATCTTCCTCTCTCTAATTGTCTTGCTTCTCCTGACCTATGCAGTGGTTTATCTAACAATGAAAATGGATTCCAGATCTAACTTTGCCCTTTTGGGCCCGGAAGCCCCGATGCTTGAAATGGGAGGTAAAACAGTTCGAGATTTAAATAAAAATGGCCGGGTAGACGTGTATGAAAATCCTGATCATCCGGTTGAAAAACGCGTTGAGGACCTTGTCAATCAAATGACTCTGGAAGAAAAAGCAGGACTGCTATTTGTGACCATGATCGCGGCCACACCCGACGGTGAGCCGATGGAAACTCCCATTTTGTCTTTAGACCCCCTCACTACTATGATGTCTGTCTACCTCCCTTCCAATTCAGAACTGATCGCTAAAAAGAAAATAAACAGCATGAATATTCTGGGCTCACCTGATGCTGTTGCCTTGGCCAGATACAACAACAACATCCAAAAGATGGCGGAGAGGACCCGCCTCGGTATACCGATTACTATTGCCACCGATCCCAGACATGGTACGGAAAACAATCCCGGTGCAGCACTTTACACTCCTGCTTTTTCACAATGGCCTACCTCCCTGGGGCTGGCCGCCACCCGCGATACTCTTTTGGTCAGGGAATTTGGCGAGGTTGCGAGGCAGGAATACCTCGCAGTAGGGATACGGCTGGCATTGCATCCTATGGCCGACCTTGCGACGGAACCTCGTTGGGCCAGGACCAATGGAACCTTTGGTGAGGACGCAAATCTGTCAGCGACCATGACTAAAGCCTATGTTCTCGGTTTTCAGGGCGATACACTTAACAATGGAAGTGTCGCCTGTATGACAAAGCATTTTTCAGGTGGTGGGCCCCAGAAAGACGGGGAAGATGCTCATTTCCCTTATGGCAAAGAACAGGTCTATCCTGGAAATAATTTTGATTATCATGTCATTCCTTTTACTGAAGGTGCTTTCCCGGCAAATACGGCCCAGATCATGCCGTATTACGGCATTCCTATGGATCAGACCAATGAAAATGTGGCCTTTGGTTTTAATAAGGAGATCATCACAGGACTGCTGCGCGATTCGCTTAACTTCAAGGGGGTAGTCTGTACAGATTGGAATATTATTACAGATTCTAAAATATCTGAAGGTCGTGCATGGGGCGTGGAACATCTCAGCGTAAAGGAACGTGTTAAAAAGGTCATAGATGCCGGCTGCGATCAGTTTGGAGGCGAAAGCATTCCCGAAGTGATCGTAGAACTGGTCAAAGAAGGAGGAGTTACGCTCGATCGGCTCGATACCTCGGTAAAAAGAGTACTTAGGGATAAATTTACCCTTGGACTCTTTGACGATCCCTATGTGGATGAAAACAAAGCTGAAGATATTGCAGGAAAAGAAGATTTTAGAAGACAGGGGAAGTTGGCACAGGCAAAATCGACTATCTTATTGAAAAACAAAGGATTATTGCCTTTAATGGAAGGGACCAGGATTTATGCGGAAGGCATAGAAGAAATACAGTATCTGGAGAACTACGGATATTTAGTCAATTCGCCTGAAGATGCCGATGTGATCATAAAACGCCTTGCCACTCCCTTTGAACCCAGATCAGAGTCTTTTATTGAAAGCTTTTTTCATCAGGGCAGACTGTATTTTACAGAAGAAGAATCTAAGGAAATTCTGGATCTTATCAACCAAAAGCCCACTGTCACAATTGTCAACCTGGAAAGGCCTGCAATCATAACAGAAATCGACTCAAATAGTTCTGCGGTGTTGGCCGAATTTGGCACTAGTGATGAAATCCTGGCTGAACTGCTTTTTGGAAAAATGAAACCAGAAGGGAAGTTACCTTTCGAGTTACCATCGAGCTGGGAAGCTGTCCTGGAGCAAAAAGAGGACGTTCCAAGTGACTCCAAAAATCCTTTATATCCCTATGGATATGGCTTGAACTACTAGGCGCATCAGAAGGAGAGATAAATCAGACCGGTAATTATCGCCAGCCCAAAACTCAAAAGGGTTCCGATCAGGATGTATTCTGTTAGTTTACGGCTATTGCTTTCTTTGAGATCATTAAATCGAAAGACCGATTTAGCCGTAATTAAAAGTCCGATACCTTCCCAGCGCCCGGTGATAATAAATATCAAGACGAAAAGACGTTCTATCATACCGATGTACTTCCCGGCATTAGGCAGTGATTTGTGATCAAAAGAAATCTGTTTTGACATCTTTTCGAGCAGGACATTCATCAAAATGGCCGAGGGAAACGTTAGAAAAAATACTGCTGTGACTAATCCCCAGTTGATCAATCCGATCAGATAGTCTATTTGTCCAATTATATTGCCGTAATAAGCACATCCGAAAAGGATTAAAATATGAAATACCTGGTCCACTATAAAAGGAATGCTTTTGTTGGCAAATCGCGATTCCGAGTACAGTTTTCCAAGGTCGATAACGTAATGAGTCAACGCTATCACAAGGGCAATGCGCCAATGAGTATAATTCCCCAGTAAGATAAGTACCAAAACAAAGTGGATAAGGATATGAAAGTACAAATACCGAGAAGTGATTTTATGTGCCGATTTGTGGATTACCCATTTGGTAGGTTGAAAAAGGAAGTCACCCAACAGGTGTGCAAGCAGTAGTTTTATAAACACTATCATATGATCACTTCTTTAAATGTTTTTCTGTAAAATGCCAACAAATCTATAACCAGGTCTGTATGAGCTCTTTTTTGTCTCTGACTCACGGCGGATTGCTGTATACCGAAGGATTCCGCCATCTCTTGCTGAGAAGCCCCGGGATTCCTTAAGGTCCACGCAACTGTTTCAGCTGAGGCGGTTGACCATTCATCCATAAAACTAAGAGCCATACGGATCAAAAGATTACATACCTCATCATTCTCCTGCATCCCGCTTCGGATGGCCAAAGTTTGTTTTTCTGATTTCAATTCCTCGAGCAGTCGTCCGGACTGCTGGTAAGCGGTACCATTGGCTTCTGTGATCCTGCCCCCGGAATAGGATTCCTCCCCTATTCCAACTGCCAGTCTTACATCGAGATTTCTAATTGATTTTATTACAGACTTAATAAGAATAGCATCCTCCAGGGCCTTAGCGACTGTAGTTTTAAATTGAAATTCATCTCCCCGATAAATATCCCAAACTTCAGGTTGTTCTCCTTTTTTTGCCAGAACCTCCTTGAGCGAAGGCAGCCAAACTGCAGAAGAGTAAGACCCTGAATTGACAAGGTCACCGGTAACAATCGCTATCATATTATTAGTTTAAACGCTAATATATATATTTATTAGTATATATGCTAATATTATTAAATATAAGTTGTGAAATTCATGATTTGATGCACATAAATTTCACGCCTTTAAAACCAGCGTCTTACTTTTAAACAATACTGCCGGTATTCTTTTCCAAATTTTTCAAGCAATGCAGCCTCTTCACGTTTTATCTGAACCCTGTTCATGACAGAAACAAAACCGGCGGCTATCAGCGTGTTAAAGGCGTTACCCAAGGCTAATCCCCAGGCTATAAGAATCAGCAACATGGCCAAATACATGGGATTCCTCGAATAGGAATAAATTCCACCGGTTACCAGCGATTTTGCCTTAGAAGGTGTCAACGGATCTGTAGTAGTGCGAGCGCGCAAAAACTGAATAATCGAAATACACGCAATGACGACGGCTAGCACTGCGAGTACTTTTTTCAATACTTGTCGGCCAAAAAAATCAAAATAGCCCACTGGGAGATAAGTTGCAAGGAGATACATCAGGAGACCGGCAATGAAAAAAATGACTACCGGTGGGAGTTTGAATTTCATAGAGTGAATGCTTTGAGGAAGTCAAAATTACTATTTTTGGTCGCACTTTAGTATCTAATCCCGAAGAGAGCACTTATGGAATTGGTATTTGCCACTCACAATCTCAATAAAGCAAGGGAAATTCTACCACAATTACCTCTGCATATCCACCTTAAAACTTTAAAGGACATAGGCTGTATGGAAGAAATTCCCGAGACCTCAAGTACTCTGAAAGGCAATGCGCTGTTAAAAGCCTCCTATGTAAAGGAAAAATACGGATTTTCTTGTTTTGCCGATGACACGGGCCTGGAAGTTTTAACCCTTGAAGGCGCACCAGGTGTTTATTCGGCGCGGTATGCGGGAGAACCAAAGGACGAAGCTGCAAATATGGACAAACTCCTGAAAGAGCTAAAGGGAAAGAAAGACAGGCGGGCTCAGTTCACTACGGTGATTGCTCTTTGTTCTGACCATGGTAATCACTTTTTTAAAGGCGAAGTCAGAGGCCGGATCATTGAAAAGGCAAGAGGCTCAAACGGTTTTGGATACGATCCGGTGTTTCAGCCGGAGGGTTTTGACAGGACCTTTGCAGAACTCTCCTTAGAAGAAAAGAACCAGATCAGTCACAGGGCCAGAGCTTTTAGCAAATTACTCGAATTCCTCAATTCGCTGAGCTGACAGACTTTATGCCTTTTCTTATAATTCAAAGCATATCTTACTGCGAATCAATAAATAGCAGTACCTTTGCCGCTTAATTATAGCCGCTGGTATAGCATGTGTTGCGCTGAGGATCAAAACGTTATTTGGATAATCGCTCTATGCAACACCCATATTTGCGATTACGTAAAATAACATAAGATGAATTCATTTAAAGCGCTGGGGCTCAATAACGCCCTGCTGCAAGCCGTTGAAGATTTAGGGTTTGAGACCCCTTCCGAAGTGCAGGAAAAAACTATTCCAATCCTATTACAGGACGAATCAGACCTCGTAGCCCTTGCCCAAACGGGAACAGGGAAAACCGCCGCCTTTGGCTTCCCCCTCATTCAGAAAATTGAAAGTGAAAGCAGAACCACACAGGGTCTGATTCTTTCGCCAACCCGCGAACTTTGTTTACAGATCACCAATGAGATGCAACTGTACTCAAAATATGTGAAAGGGCTAAATATTGTAGCTATTTACGGGGGTGCCAGTATCATTGAACAAGCCAGACAGATCAAAAGAGGAGCACAGATTATCGTAGCCACTCCTGGAAGGATGAAAGATATGATCGGGCGTGGGATGATCGATATCAGCAAGATAGATTATTGTATCCTCGATGAGGCCGATGAGATGCTGAACATGGGCTTTTACGAGGATATCAAAGACATACTCTCTACCACTCCTAAAGAAAAATCAACCTGGTTATTTTCGGCCACCATGCCCAAAGAGGTTGCCACCATCGCTAAGAAATTTATGCATCACCCTAAGGAAGTCACCGTAGGGGCAAAAAATTCTGGAGTGGACACCGTACAGCACGAATATTACGTAGTTGGCGGCAGGGATCGTTACGAGGCACTCAAACGTCTGGCGGATGCAAATCCAGGGATCTTTTCTGTGGTCTTTTGCAGAACAAAACGAGACACCCAGAGAGTTGCGGAAAAACTTGTAGAAGACGGGTACAATGCCGGTGCCTTGCACGGCGACCTAAGTCAGAATCAGCGCGACCTGGTCATGAACTCCTTCCGCAAAAAACAGATCCAAATGCTCGTAGCAACGGATGTAGCTGCCAGGGGTATTGATGTAGATGACATTTCACACGTTATCAACTACCAGCTTCCCGATGAAATAGAAACTTATACGCACAGAAGTGGGCGAACAGGAAGGGCCGGGAAATCCGGGATCTCCATGGTGATCATCACCAGAAGTGAACTCAGGAAGATCAAGACCATTGAAAATATTATCAAACAGAAATTCGATCCCAAAAAGATCCCATCGGGGATGGAAATCTGCGAAATTCAGTTATATCATCTTGCAAGTAAGATCAGGGATACCAAAATTAACGATGCCGTTGACAATTACCTTCCGGCCATCCACGATGTTTTAGAAGGGATAGATCGGGAAGAATTGATCAAAAAAATCATTTCCGTAGAATTTACCCGGTTCCACGCTTATTACAGCCGAGTAAAAGACCTCAACACTGTTGATAGTTCAGGCAAAGGCAAAGCATCTTCCGACTCCAGAGGATCCGATTTTAATTCCAATGGTTCCGTAAGATACTTCGTCAACGTTGGGGAAAGGGATGGTTATGACTGGATGTCTCTAAAAGACTTTTTAAGAGATACCTTAAACATTGGCAAAGATGACGTTTACCGCGTAGATGTAAAGGACAGCTTTTCCTTTTTCAACACAGACGCCTCACTTACCGATCAGATCCTCAAAACGTTTAAAGATTTTAAAGTCGACGGTAGATTCGTCAACGTAGAAGTTTCCAAAAGTCCGGAAGGTGGCGGTCGCAAAGGAAAAGACAAAGGAAGGCGCAATAAAAAAGACAAAAGGAAAGGTGATTCCAAAGATCGCTCCTACAACAAAAGCGGGGGGCGCAGAACCGGTAAAAGGAGAAGTAAAAAAAGGGACGGCTTTTATTAGTTAATTCTATATTAAAGAGGTAATAAAAAAGAGGTTTTTTTGGTTTATTCGTGTCGTTAGCATGGAGATGAAATTAAAATTCTTTACGATCGCATTTATTTTGGGCAGTTTTCTGACTTTCGCCCAGGAGGAAACTTCTGATGTGATTTTACAGGAATTCAAGGCTCAGGTGATAAATGCGCAAACCGAAGAAGCACTGGAAAGCGTTCACGTCGTCAACCTCAACCAGGTCATAGGAACTATTACCGATGCTGATGGACAATTTACGATTCAGGCGGCCGTCAATGATACGTTGTATTTTTCATATCTTGGATTCAAGTCTCAAAAGATCAGGGTTACCAATGACATGTTTAAATTTTTGGACACTAAAATTGCCCTGACAGAATTGGCCTACGCCCTGGAAGAGGTCATCGTGCGTCCCTATCAGCTTACGGGCTATCTCGAAATAGACGTAAAAAATTTACCCATAAACACTTCTTATCAATACAGTATATCAGGGCTTTCCAAGAGTTACGAGGCCGGAAGTAAAAATCCCAGTGCAGTAACTAAAGTTTTAGGAGCAATCCTGAATCCTGCCGACCTGCTCAGGAATTTGTTTGGAAAAAAACCCAATCAAATGAGAAAACTCCGCCTGATCAAGGAGGATGACGAAATCAGGGATCTTCTCGCTTCAAAATTTGACAGGGAAACCCTTACAGAACTTCTTCAGCTCGAGAAAGTCGATATTGAAGACATACTTTCCAACTGCAATTTCTCCAAGTCCTTTATCAGAACGGCCAACGACCTACAGATCCTCGATGCCATTAGTAGCTGTTATGAAGAGTATAAAGTTCTCAACAGGAAAAGCTAGAAAAGTCATCCTGAGAAGACCCTCAAATAAATTTTCCTAATCCAAGATCATTTTATAGTTTTAGGCAAAATAAAAAAGCCTCTCCTCAGTTTTTCGGCTAGGGTGAAATTCCCTTATTTACTGGCCTGAAGGTACGGAGAGTCTTCCTCAAATACTCTGCTTCATGAAAAAAGTACTGGCCTTGTTGTGCTTTATTGCCTTGTTTGTTAGCTGTAAACCCAAATCTGAGACTACAGAGCAGACGGCCCTCAAAAACGAGGTTAAGGTTGAAACACAAAAAGAGGTCATCCCCTTTCGCTGGGAAGCCGCCAATGTATATTTTCTCCTCACAGACCGTTTTAATAACGGAAACCCTGAAAATGACATCAACTTAGACAGGACCAATGAGACGGGACCACTCCGGGGATTTATGGGTGGTGATATTCAGGGAATTACACAAAAGATAGAAGAGGGGTATTTTACGGATCTGGGAATTAATGCTATTTGGTTTACACCCGTTGTAGAACAAGTTCATGGAGACACAGACGAAGGAACAGGTAACACTTATTCTTATCACGGCTATTGGGCTAAGGACTGGACCTCTCTCGATCCCAACTTCGGAACCCGGAAAGACCTTGAGAACATGGTCAGAAAAGCACATGAAAAGGGTATTCGAATCCTAATGGATGTGGTATTAAATCATACTGGTCCTGTTACTGAAAGAGACCCGGTTTGGCCTTCTGAGTGGGTGATTACTGAACCTAAATGCACATTTGAGAGCTACGAGACCACCACGGCGTGTACCCTGGTTGAAAATCTTCCGGATATCAGAACAAATACGGATGCCGCTGTGGAATTACCCGACAACCTTTTGGCAAAGTGGAAGGAGGAAGGCCGACTGAGCATGGAGCTAGATGAGTTGCAGCTTTTCTTTGACCGAACAGGCTATCCCAGAGCTCCGAGATTCTACATTATTAAATGGTTGACAGATTATGTAAACGAACTTGGGATCGATGGTTTTAGAGTGGATACGGTGAAACACGCTGATGAAAAGGCCTGGGCCGAATTGTATAAAGAAGCCTCCTATGCCTTTGAAAATTGGAAAAAGAAACACCAGGATCGAGTTTTGGATGACACCCCCTTTTATATGGTGGGCGAAGTGTATAATTACGGAATTTCAGGAGGCCGGGAATTCGATTTCGGAGATAAAAAGGTAGACTATTTCGCCAATGGGTTTAACAGTCTTATCAACTTCGAACTCAAGACCGACGCTAATAAAAGCTACGAGCAGATATTTAAAAAATATAGTTCCCTGATCCACACCAAACTCAAAGGGGCCAGTGTTATGAATTATCTCACCTCACATGATGATGGCAGTCCTTTTGACAAGGAAAGGGAAAAGCCTTTCTACTCGGCCAATGTATTACTTCTCACTCCGGGAACTTCACAAGTGTATTACGGGGACGAAACATCAAGAGACCTTAGCATCGAAGGTACAGTAGGCGATGCCACACTGAGATCCTTTATGAACTGGGAGCAGTTGGATAGTCTCGACACTAAGGAAGTACTCACCCATTGGCAAAAACTTGGTAAGTTCAGGAGTCGGCACCCTGCCATCGGTGCTGGTAAACACAAAAGACTTGCTAAAAAGCCCTATGTTTTTAGCCGGACCTACACCGATGTAGATTTCAAAGACAAAGTGGTGGTTGGCCTCGATCTGCCAAAGGGTAAAAAATCACTTTGGGTAAAAGGGTTTTTTGGTGACGGCACCCAATTGTACGACACCTATTCGGAAACTACTGTAGAGGTGAAAAAGGGTAGCGTGACTCTTGACAATCCTTATTCAGTAGCCCTATTGGAACTCGCCAAATAATATTGTCGAGCCCGATGATAGCTCATTTCACTTAAATAAATCTGATCAATAAATGCCCGTAAACAGGCGGAAATTTCTAATTCTAAGTTTCCTTGGAATAGCCGGGTTATTCTTTTTAGATGCATTCTGGATTGAAAAATACCTGGTAAACTGGTCGCGTCACGATCTCAGAAAAGGAGGGGGAGAATATATCAAACTCATACAGCTCACCGACCTGCATATCCGGGAGATAAAAACCTATCATACCTGGATAGCCAACAGGATCAAAAAAGAAGATCCGGAACTGCTTTGTTTTACAGGAGATTCCATCAACAAACCCTCCCAACTGGCACCACTGGAGGCCTTTTTGCAGATGATCCCTGTTGAAATACCTAAGGTGGTCATTATGGGAAATAAGGAGCTCGATGGAAAAATCAGCCATAAGGCCTATCGCGACCTTTTCAAAAAATACAATGGCATTCTATTGGTAAACGAATCCCTTGTAATTGAAAAAAACGGTCGGAAAATCAATGTTGTTGGTATTGATGACTTCCTAAACGGAAAACCAGATTACCAACAGGCCGTTGAGGACGTAAAACGGACCAATGAGACGGTTGTGCTCAATCACTGCCCTCAATACAGAGATTCAATAGACGAGCTCAACAAAGAACTGAAAATCAACATAAGTCTAATTTTGTGTGGACATACTCATGGTGGACAGATACAGTTCTTTGGAAAAGAGTTTTATAAACCCGACGGTAGCGGGAAATATCTCAATGGATGGTATCGCAGTCAGGATTCTCTCATGTATGTATCTAAGGGCGTTGGAACAAGCTATATACCTGTCCGAATAGGCGCCAGAGCCGAAATACCGATATTTTACCTGTAAATATTACTGTCTGGAATGCAGGGCCATCCTATTGCCCTCTGTATCAATGAACAACGCCATATACCCGGCATCCTTACTGATCATCTTTTTGGCTTGAAGAATCGTCCCTCCGGATTTCTCTATTCTATCTTGCTGAACCTGTACATCACTGCAAGAAAAATACAACAAAGGTCCTTTTGAGGAACTGGGTTGGTAAAATTCAGGGTGTTTTACCAGAGCCCCCCAGGCGCCTAGTTTTCCCTCTGCAAAAGGAAATATGCCCATTTTTAGTTCGTTGAGATCCTGTACCTGTATTTTGACATCAAAAACAGTTTCATAGAATTTTTGGGCGCGTTTCATGTTCGTTACAGGAATCTCGAACCAACCTACCATGTTTGATTCCATCAGCTTTATTTTTTATTCCAATTGTGTCTTTAAGGAAGATAATCCCTCTTCAAAATCTTTTCCCACCATCTTATCCATACTCATAAAGAGCATCATAATACTCATGGGAAATTTGTTTTTCCCTTTAAAGCCCCAGGTGACCTTAGTCCCCGTTTCTTCTGCATCCTCCAGAATTAAGTAGCAGTCGGACTCGGATTTCCAAGGCTTCATGAATCGCAGCTCCCCGTCGATTCGCTCCCCGGGAACTATATTTGTAATTTCTTGTTCCCCCTCACCAACTTCCTTGTTTCCGTTCCAATAGCTAACCGCTCCAACTTCACCATCGGTTCCGGAGAACTTCTTTTCCATATCGGGGTCTTTTTTAGCCCAGGGAGACCAGTGGTCCATATTCTTGAGGTATTTAAGGTATTCAAAAACTTCACTTCTCGGTTTTGAAATGACTACTGAGCGATTCACGTCGTAAGTCTTGGGAGCAATGATGGCAAGAATAAGGATAACAGCTGCCAACACCAGCAGGATATAGAGTGCAATATACATTTGTCTATCAATTAATTGGTTGTAAAGAAAGGTACAAAATCTTTCTACATCCCCTCCTGGAAACGCGCTACAATTTTATCGATATTCTTGATGGACTTTTTTATCCAATCGGCCCTAATCACGGCTTTTTCTTCTTTGCTGAGCTGCCAATTCTGACCGGAGGAATGTAATTTTTTCGTTATCTGATGCAGCACTATGGCGACAGCTACAGAAACATTAAGACTTTCAGTAAAACCAACCATTGGAATGTGCAGGAGTTCATCGGCTTTCGCCAAGGCATCCTCCGACAGACCTTCTTTCTCCGTGCCGAATACAAAGGCCATTTTTTGATCGATGGGAATTTGTTCAATGGTCTTAGCTTCAGGCTTGGAAGTAGTTGCGATGATGCTGAATCCCTGCCCCCGCAAACTTTTAATACACTCCTCAGTAGAGCTGTGTTTATGGATATTGGTCCATTTTTGTGCGCCAAGAGCGATTTTTTTATCCAGTCGGTCAGAAAATCTGTCTTCAACAAGATGTACATCCTGGATACCGAAGATATCGGCAGATCGAATTACCGCACTGGCATTGTGCTGGTGATATACATCCTCCATCACCACGGTAAGATATCTGGTACGCCAATGCAATACCTCTTCAAACCGCTGAAGACGCTTTGCGGAAACGAAGGTCTCCAGGTAATTAAGAAGCTTGGGATCCTCCATATTCCGAATATAAGAAAAACGTATCTTTAGGTAAAAGACCCGGGATGAAGAAAAAAATTATTGTGCTTACCGGAGCGGGAATGAGTGCAGATAGTGGTTTAAAGACCTTTAGAGATGCTGACGGACTCTGGGAAGGGCACGATGTAATGGAAGTGGCCTCTCCGCAAGGTTTTAGAGCGCAACCGAAATTGGTGCTACAATTCTACAATGAACGAAGACGGCAATTGCTTCAGGTAGAACCCAATGCCGGACATAAAGCACTGGTAGAACTCGAATTAAAGTACGATGTTCAAATCATCACTCAGAATGTAGACGATCTTCATGAACGGGCAGGGAGTAGTAAAGTACTCCACTTGCACGGCGAATTGTTTAAGGTACGCAGCACAGCCCCTCCATACACGGTTTACGAATGGAAAAAAGATCTGAATCTAGGGGATCAATGCGAAATGGGGAATCAATTAAGACCACATATCGTTTGGTTTGGTGAAGAAGTGCCACAGCTTCCTAAAGCGGCTGAACTCACCTCGAAGGCCGATATCCTAATCATAGTGGGGACTTCCCTACAGGTGTACCCGGCAGCTTCTCTTGTGTATTACGCCAGGCCAGGCGCTCCAACTTATCTGGTGGATCCAAAACCGGCATTGACGAATAGTAGAGATCTCAACCTTAAGTTGATTGCCAGCAAAGCATCTGAAGGCGTCCCTAAACTTGTGTCTTCGTTATTGTAACAAAATATAGGCTAGTCCTTAAAAAGCTGGTGCTATCTCCTCTTTTAAACTAAAAACTTATGGCTATCTTTGCCCTTTCCTATGCACATGAGTTCAAACACCAATCTCTCTTCAGAAATAAAGGCCATATCCCCGGTTGACGGTCGTTATAAAAGTAAAGTAACTTCCCTGATTTCCTATTTTTCAGAAGAAGCACTGATGAAATACCGGGTACGGGTAGAAATAGAATACTTTATAGCCCTTACGCGTATTCCCCTGCCCCAATTGAAATCTTTTCCCTCTTCAAAACGGGATGAACTCAGGAGTATTTATCTCTCCTTTACTACAGAGGATGCCCTTGAGATCAAAGAGATAGAACGCACTACAAACCACGACGTAAAGGCGGTTGAATATTTTATAAAATCGAGATTTGACAGCCTGGGCTTATCAGATTTTAAAGAGTTTATACATTTTGGCTTAACCTCACAGGATATTAACAACACTGCCATTCCTCTGTCACTTCACGAGGCGATGAAGGGGGTTTATATGCCTCAATGCAGAGAGTTACTCGAGTCTATTGAGGACAAAGCAAAGGAATGGGCGAGCGTCCCTATGTTGGCACGTACGCACGGCCAGGCGGCCTCCCCTACTCGTCTAGGCAAGGAATTTGACGTTTTTGCCACCCGAATCAGGGAGCAATTAAAATTTCTTGAGCAGATTCCACCTGCCAGTAAATTTGGGGGCGCAACGGGAAATTACAACGCACACAAAGTAGCGTATCCGGATATGGATTGGAAAGCTTTTGGGAAATCCTTCGTCGAAGAGGAACTAGGACTCTACCATTCCTTCCCCACAACCCAGATCGAACATTACGATCATATGGCTTCCTTGTTCGACTGCCTTAAAAGGATCAACACCATCCTGATCGACCTCAATAGGGATCTCTGGACCTATATCTCTATGGATTATTTTAAACAGAGAATCAAAGAGGGGGAAGTAGGCTCATCGGCTATGCCCCACAAGGTAAATCCTATCGACTTTGAGAACGCCGAGGGAAATTTAGGCATGGCGAATGCCATTTTTGAGCACCTGTCATCCAAATTACCTGTATCCAGATTGCAGCGCGATCTTACAGACAGCACCGTTCT
>JABDQM010000071.1 GCA_013042315.1 Flavobacteriaceae bacterium
CCTGCAAAGCGATTGTATTAAGAGCCGTAGTCCCATTGAGGGCTTCGGCAGGCGTAATACCCAAAACTTTATAAATCATCGACTTTCTGCTGAGTCCGGCCAACACGGGAACGCCAAAAGTTTTAAACAGGGAGAAATTATTGAGCAGTTCGTAATTCTGACTGATATTTTTGGCAAAGCCGAAGCCCGGATCGATGACCAGGTCGTGAATTCCCAATGCCCTGGCCGCAGCGATTCGCTCCGAAAAATAATAGCGTATGTCCTCGATGAGATCATTATAGGTATTCATTTCCTTCATATTCTGTGGGGTCCCCTGCATATGCATCATAATATAAGGCACCCTGGCACGGCTCACCGTTTCCATCATCAAAGGATCTAACTTCCCCGCTGAAATGTCATTGATAAGAGCGGCACCCTCTTCGAGACATTGACTTGCAACTTCACTCCTAAAAGTATCAATACTAAGCAAGATTTCCGGAAAGTTTTGAAGCAGCAGTTTAACGACAGGAAGGATCCGATTTAGCTCTTCTTCTACAGGGATATGATCTGCGCCGGGGCGCGAACTATAAGCTCCAACATCGATAAAAGTGGCCCCCTCATTTAGCATTTTTTCCGTTTGTGAGAGGATGTTTTTTTCGCTTTTGTACTTTCCCCCGTCATAGAAAGAATCAGGAGTAAGGTTTAAGACCCCCATTACCCTGGGTTCTTTGAGATCGATTAAGGTTCCTTTGCAGTTTAGTGTCATCATTGGGAGGCAGCCGTTGATCTGCGAGAATTCATTTTGCCGATTTAGATTAAACTACGACCTTTGAGGCCGACAGTATTTCGATCGAAATGTACGTAAAATAGAAGGATATGCAGCATACTTCTGAACAATACGACGCTATAGTTAAGCGGTGCAGGGAATTGTTCGTTAAAAAAATGAAGGATTACGGTTCTGCCTGGAGAATCCTGAGGCTGCCTTCCCTTACAGATCAGATATTTATCAAAGCCCAGCGGATCAGAAGTCTGCAGGAAAAAGAAGAGCGAAAGATCGATGAGGATGAGCGATCCGAATTTATCGGGATTATAAATTATTCCATCATGGCCTTGATCCAGATCGAGAAAGGCGTAGTGGAACAACCCGATCTCAGTCCACCTGAAGCTTCCGATCTATACGACAAGTACGCAAGCGCCACCAAGAAACTTATGGAGGATAAAAATCACGATTACGGAGAAGCATGGCGCGAGATGCGAGTGAGTTCGTTGACAGATCTGATCCTTCAGAAATTGCTCAGGGTAAAACAAATTGAAGACAACCGCGGAGTAACCCTGGTTAGCGAAGGCATCGGGGCGAATTATCAGGATATCATCAACTATGCGGTCTTTGCCATGATCCACCTGGAAGAGGAAACTTCATGATTTAAAAATTAACTATGAAGGTCATTGTTACTATCTCAAGAATTTTTGTCGGAGTACTTTTTATCATTTCCGGCCTGATCAAACTCAACGATCCGGTAGGTTTCTCCTTTAAGCTGGAAGAGTATTTCAGTCCGGCTGTACTCGACCTTCCTTTCTTTACCCCATATGCTCTTGCCCTGGCGATCTTTGTGGTTATTTTTGAAGTAATACTGGGTGTATTACTCCTGCTCGGCTATCAGAAGAAGATCACCTTGTGGAGTTTGATGGGCATGATTGTCTTCTTTACCTTCCTTACCTTTTACTCAGCTTATTTTAATAAGGTAACAGACTGCGGATGTTTTGGGGATGCCGTAAAACTCACCCCCTGGGAATCCTTTACCAAGGATGTGGTCCTTCTGGTTTTGATCGTTGTGTTATTCCTGGGTCAGAAATTTATAAACCCGATCTTTAAGCCTAAGACCTCAGTGTCTATACTAATGGTATCCCTGCTGGCATGTATCTTATTTGTCAATCAAGTGATCAACCATTTGCCCTCGATTGATTTCAGACCTTATAAGATAGGGGCGAGTATTCCTGATGGGATGACGGTCCCCGAAGGCGCTCCAAAGGCTATTTTTGAATACGCCTGGACGTTCGAGAAGGATGGAACAGAGACCACCATTGTCACCAATGGGGAGTATCCTACCGTAGACGGAGAATTTATTGGAGTGGAAACTGAGGAGATCCAAAAAGGCTATGAGCCACCGATTCACGATTTTACAATCGAACAAGATGGTGTTGATAAGGCTGATGAACTCCTTATGGAACAGAATCTCGTGATGGTCATCGCCTACGATCTTGCTAAAAGCAATTTTGAGGTGTATAAGGAACTGAAACAAGTGACTGACAAGGCCATTGCCAAAGGATATAAAGTGATAGCGATGTCTGCCTCCAATGAGGAATGGAGCAATCGAGTAATAGACGAGTATTCTTTGGATTTTCCTTTTTATTTTACCGATGAAACCACGCTTAAGACCATCGTTCGCTCTAATCCAGGGGTTCTGGTTCTGGAAGAAGGCACCATAAAACAAAAAGTTCATTACAACGACCTGGATGAACTTTCATTCGCAAACTGATCAACATATAAATTATGAGAAATAAAATTGTCGCCGGTAACTGGAAAATGAATAAGAACAGCGCAGAAACTGCAGAGCTGATCGATGACTTAATGTCGTCTGTTCAGTCATCTTCTGCTGAAGTGATGATAGCTCCCACTTTTGTAAACCTGGCTACGGCCGTAAACAAGCTCGAGGGTTCTTCTATAGAAGTAGTGGCTCAAAATATGCACTTCGCCGAAAGCGGGGCCTTTACGGGGGAAATCTCCGGGGATATGTTGCGGTCTGTAGGGATCCAAACGGTAATCCTGGGCCATTCGGAGCGCAGGGCTTATTTTGGAGAAGACGATGCCCTTCTGGCTAAGAAAGTGGATGCCGCACTCAAGGGCGGAATGAGGATCATCTTTTGTTTTGGGGAGGAATTGCAGGATCGAAAAAGCGGAAATCATTTCAAAGTGGTGGAGCGCCAGCTAAAAAACGGCCTCTTCCATCTCGATGCGAGTTCATGGAATAAAATTGTACTGGCCTACGAACCCGTATGGGCCATAGGCACGGGAGAAACAGCATCCCCGGAGCAAGCACAGGAAATGCATGCCTTTATCCGTAAGACCATTGCAACTGCTTATGACGATTCGGTTTCCCAAAAAGTAACCATCCTCTACGGGGGTAGTGTAAAACCCGGAAACGCAAAAGAGATCTTTTCTAAGGAAGACGTGGATGGCGGACTCATAGGTGGGGCCTCCCTTGTAGCAGCTGATTTTGCTGCAATCGTTGCCGCAGCTCAATAAAATGAGTTACACCTATATTGAATATCACTTTGAGATCATTCCCAGGGATCCGGGTACTGAAATCCTGTTGGCTGAATTAGCGGAACTACCGTTTGAGAGTTTTGAAGAAACGGAGAATGGCCTCAAGGCTTATATCCGCCAATCGGAATGGCGGGAAGATTTGCTTGGTGAGATTGCTATTTTAGAAAGTCCGGCATTCGAACTTAAATACCAATTTCACGAAATCCCACCCGAAAACTGGAATAAAAAATGGGAGACGCATTTTGATCCTATCGAGATAGGCAACCGATGCCATGTTCGAGCGCCCTTTCACGAAGAAAAGGATGTAACCTATGATATCGTCATTGAACCCAAAATGAGTTTTGGTACCGGGCATCACGAAACCACGTATATGATGCTTCAATTTCTTCTGGATATGCCATTGGAACGCCAGAGGGTACTCGATATGGGTTGTGGCACAGCCGTCTTGGCTATTTTGGCTGCTATGAAAGGAGCGGAAGCGGTGGATGCTATCGACATTGATCATTGGAGTTTTCTAAATTCCCTGGAAAATATCAAGCGAAACGGGCAGGAGCAAATTCGAGTATACGAGGGGGATGTGACGGCCATCCCGAACAAGGAGTACGATGTTATTCTGGCCAATATCAACAGAAATATACTTTTGACTGATATTCCCGAGTACGCCGAGCACCTGGAGCGTCAAGGGAAATTATTGCTTAGCGGTTTTTATGAAGAGGATTCAGATGCAATAGATCGGAGATGTAGAGAGGTGGGATTGGTTTTTAGATCAAAGCTGCAGAAAAATTCCTGGATCTCAGTTTTGTATCAAAAAAGCTGAGAAAAGAAAAGGACGCCCAAGCAGGGAAATAGTCAGTTTTATAAAGGATAAAGTAAAATACCTCCTGGGAAGCTAAGTCGGAAAAATTACTATATTAGTAAAAATTCTTCGCTATGGGACAAAAAGAAAAATATTCAGAAGAGCTGCTTCTCGAAGAAGTTACAGTTAAACAACACGAGATCGTCTTGTTCAATGATGATGTGAATACTTTCGACCATGTCATTGAAACACTGATAGGTGTTTGCGATCACACCCCTGAGCAGGCAGAGCAATGTTCTCTTATTGTTCATTACAATGGAAAATGCACTGTAAAAACCGGCGAATACGACGATCTAAAACCACGCTGTAGTAAATTGCTCCAGGCAGGCCTTAGTGCTGAGTTGGTCTAATGGTACAGAGTAGCTAACATACCCTTTCAACTACGCTGAGATCAGTATCAACCCCTTAATTTTATACTTCTTTGAGAGTAGGTTTAACAGTACTCACCCTTTGTTTCAGTGTGTTGTGTTTCACACAGGAACTACCTCCTATACAAAATTACGCTCCTTCAGACTATTCTGCTGAGAATCAGAATTGGGCCATTTCACAGGCTCAGGACAGGCACATCTACATCGCTAACAGTAAGGGTTTGCTGCAATTCAACGGGGCTTCCTGGGAACAGTATCCCTTACCTAATGAAAGTATCGTTAGATCTGTAAACGCCCTGGATGGTAAAGTGTACACCGGAGGGTATATGGAATTTGGATACTGGCAGAAGGACAACTTGGGAATTCTGCAATACGTTTCTTTAACCTCTGCCATTAAAGATGATCTTCTCGCTGATGAAGAATTCTGGAACATCTTAAAATTAGATAGGTACATCGTCTTTCAATCCCTAGACCGCATTTATTTATACCACCTGCAGGACAATTCCATTACATGGGTTGAAACAACTACTTCCACCCCTGAGATATTCAACATCGGACAGACCCTTTTATTCCAAAAGTCGGGTGAAGGGATCTTTAAAATAGAGAATGCACGGGCGGTGTTGGAGTACGACTTCGATATCCTAAAAAAGGATGAGGTGGTCAACATTTTTGAAAGGGAAAATGACCTGTTGCTTCTAACACGCCACAATGGATTTTTTACCATCAGGGAAGGAGAATTGAAGCCATGGATTACCTCTGCAAATCGCCTTATCTCACAGATGAGTATTTATACGGCGGTACAACTAAAAAACAAACATCTCGCTCTGGGAACTATTTCCAATGGATTAATCCTCCTCAACGAAAAGGGTGAAACGCAATTTCAGGTAGATCAGGCAAGCGGACTGAGGAATAACACCGTATTGTCTATTTACGAAGATTTGGAAGGAACGCTCTGGCTTGGTCTCGATAACGGAATCAGTTTTCTCAATTTGAATTCCCCCTATGGGATCTACCAGAACTTGAGCGGACTTACAGGCAGTGTTTATGCAGTACAGCGCTTTAACAATATTCTCTATTTAGGGACCAATCAAGGACTATTTTACCAAAAAGAGGCTTCTACTTCGGGCTTTGAAATGATACCGGGTACCGAAGGGCAAGTGTGGTCTCTGGACGTTTTTAACAACAGCTTATTTTGTGGACATCACGACGGGACATTCCTGATCGAGGGCAAAAATGCAAAACAAATTGCTAGTATTCCCGGCACATGGAAGATCAGCTCCATCCCCGGAAATCCAGATTTGCTGATGCAGGGAAATTATGAGGGCCTGAGTGTTCTGGAATTCAATCAGGGAGAATGGAGATGGAGAAACAAACTAGAAAATTTCAAACACTCATCCAGATATTTTGAAATTCAGGATAATGAGATATTCGTAAATCACGAGTACAAAGGACTTTTTCGGATAAAGACCGATTATGACTTTAAAGTAGCGATCACAACAGTAGTTGATACCTCGCATCGTGGGGTTAACTCAGGCTTGGTCAAATTCCGGGGAGAATTACTGTTGGCATACAAAGAGGGGATCTTTAAATTTAATCGCGAAGCGGACCATTTTAAAAAAGATTCTGTGCTGAGTCGGATTTTTGAAGAGGGAAAGTACATTTCCGGAAAATTGATTACCGATGATACCTCCAATAATCTTTGGGTTTTTACGGAGGATAATATCAGTTATATCACTCAGGATAATCTGGATAATAGTACAATAGTTCAATCCATCCCGCTAACAGAGACAGAAAGGCGTGGGATCAGGGGATACGAAAGCATTTATGGTCCCGGAGAGAAAGGAGTTTATTATTTGGGGACCAGCAATGGCTTTTTAAAGCTCAATACAGAGACGGCATCAGATCGGGAATTTGAAGTAAGATTGAGCAAAATAGCATTATCTGATATGGGCGGCAGTTCATCAGATTATACCCTGATCGATCCCCGAGTTGAGGCAGAATTCAGGAATAAGGAGAATAATTTGCAAATACACTATTATTCACCTCAATATACGGCGCTGGTAAAACCAAGATTCCAATACCGTTTATTAGGGCTCTATGACGAATGGAGTGCCTGGTCAGAAAACACTTCGGTTAGCTTTTCCAACTTGCCTCACGGATCATATACCTTTAATGTGAGGAGTATGGCGGGAAACCTAAGGTCGGCGAATACGGAAAGTTATTCGTTTACCATCGCAAGGCCCTGGTACCTCTCAGCAATGGCTTTTATTTCTTACTTCTTACTTGCCATTCTGGCCTCCATTGCTATCCACAGAACTTACAAGGGTTATTACCGGGGGCATCAGCAGGCGATCATTGCCGAAAATAAAAGGGAATTAGCCCTGGCGAAGGCTCAGAACGAGAAGGAGCTCATCAGACTGAAGAATAAGCAACTGAAGAAAAAATTTAAGAATAAGAATAACGAATTAGCAGCTTCAACTCTCAGTATTATCAGAAAAAACGAACTTCTCTCGAAGGTAAAGAAACAATTGCTTAGCTCTGAAGGGGAGAGTGTAACTTCAGTGAAACAGATCGTTAAAATCATCGATAAAAGTATTAATAGGAACGATGACTGGGAAATGTTTATGAAAGCGTTTAACCATGCGGACAGAAAATTTCTTAAGAAATTAAAGAAAGTTCACCCCAATCTCACGCCCAACGACATTAAATTATGTGCTTATTTGCGCCTGAATTTATCTTCTAAAGAAATAGCACCTCTTCTTAACATTTCTCCCAGAAGTGTAGAAATCAAACGTTATAGATTGCGAAAGAAAATGAATTTAACTCACGATTCTAACCTCACCGATTACATCCTTACGCTGTAATGAGCACTACATTTTCATTTCAATAACTCAACATTACCTATACAATACGCTACTTCTGTCGTCTTTTTGCCAAAATCAGCTGTTTTTAAGCCCCTTGTTTTTGGTATTTATTATCAAATTTATATTTTACTCGCCCTAAAATTATGATGTATACTAATTGTAGGGGTAAAAACTATGGTTTTGATAATTTATTGGGATAAGTTTAACGGTTGCTCAAAGTGAGGATTTTAGATCCCGGGACAAATACCCGATTTTCCATTGACTTTGAATTTAACGCTGATCATTAAAAATCAAAATACACAAGGACTCCAATCTCAATCGGAGGACTTTTTTTACCGATAGCTCAACTTAAACAAAATAGCACTATGAAGAACATTGTATTGAGAGCACTACTTTTCTTATTCACCTTAGGCATTTATGCCCAGGTGGATCAGGTTTCAGTTGTTCAGAATCAGGAAGGCGCAAAATTGGTTGTTAACGGAGAAGACTTCATGATCAACGGGATGAACTGGGACTATATTCCTATTGGGAAGAATACAGTAGATGCCGAATTCTGGAAAAAGTCTGATGATGTTATCAAAGCCGGACTAGATACGGAGATGTCCCTTTTAAAGAATATGGGGGTCAACGTTATCCGTCAGTATACGGGGGTACCCGCAAGATGGATTAAATACATCTACGAGAATTACGGGATCTACACCATGTTAAATCATTCCTTCGGGAGATACGGGCTAACATTGGATGGGGTTTGGACTCCGGTAACCATTTATTCGGAAGCGCGAACACAGGAATTTCTAATGACTGAAGTAGAGAATCTGGTAAGGGACTACAAAGATACTCCGGGATTGCTCATGTACTTATTAGGGAATGAAAACAACTACGGTTTGTTCTGGCAGGGTGCAGAGACGGAAGATTTTCCGGATGACGAAGAAGAAAAGAAGTTTATTGGCGAATCCAGAGGACGTCCGATGTACAAACTGATGAATGAAGCAGCAGTACTGATGAAGTCAATGGATTCTTCTCACCCCGTTGCCATATGTAATGGAGACGTTCTTTTTATAGACATTATAGCAGAGGAATGTAAAGATGTGGATATCTACGGAACCAATACTTACCGAGGGGTTTCCTTTGGAGATATGTTCGAAGTGGTAAAAGAGAAACTCAACAAGCCGTTGATGTTTACAGAATTTGGTGCAGATGCTTTTAACGCTATCGAAAATGCCGAGGATCAAAAATCTCAGGCTTATTATATGGTAGGCAACTGGGAAGAGATCTACGAGAATGCCGCAGGTTTGGGCAAGGCAGGAAACTCCATAGGTGGCTTCACCTTCCAGTTCAGCGATGGCTGGTGGAAATACGGTTTTGACGATAGGGAGAATGCTGATGTCCACGACAACAACGCTTCCTGGGCCAATGGGGGATACGCTATTGACCTGGCTCCGGGAGAGAATAATATGAATGAAGAGTGGTTCGGGATTTGTGCCAAGGGACAGACCAATCCAAGAGGCCTCTATGACCTTTATCCCCGGGCAGCCTATTACGCCCTGCAGGAGGCACATAGATTAAATCCCTATGAAGAAGGCGTAAACCTAGATTTTATTGAAAATTACTTTGATAATATCAACCTCATGGATGCCGTACTCAAGGCGAGGGGCGATAAAGCTGCCTTGGTAGGAGAAAGAGCCAACATGCTCAGGGTAAGTAAAATGGAGGCGAGATTTACCACCTTTAATACCGGAGGGAATTTGATAACCACGCCGCAAAATGCAGATCCGGACGAAACAGTGTATCCCAATGAACTCGGATATGACTTTATGCAGTCGTATTTTGTTGGAGTGGAAGGAAATCCTGCGCCCAATATGAAAGCTAATGTCAATGTGAACATTTTGGGGAACGTAGCACGGAATCCGATCGACGAAATTTTTTATGAAAACAGGGGGCGACCTGTTGTTGTCAATACTGATGAGGGGGATGTCGTTCTCTCTGATGTCAACCGAGTTCAGATCTACAACGCCTCATACGAGTGGAAAGCAAAACACTTTGACATCAAGGGATTCTATAGAACAGGACATTATCACTGGGGATACGAAGGTGATTTCTTTGGCCTGTATCCGGAAGCCAACTACGGTCCCAACCTCGACATCTACAATGGAGAGATCAGTGGATTTGAGGTGGATGGGAAGCGTTTTCTCGATGGTTTCAAAGCCGCATTTGGCCCGCAACTATGGTGGGGAGCAAACCCTGCTATCCTTTTGAAATACAGCAAAAAAGTGGGAAAATTTGACGTTACGGGAATTTTCCATGAGGACGTTGATAATTTTGGAACGATTGTTTCCTCCCTCGCAGTACCTATGCCAAGAACTCGTAGAGCTACCCTGTATCTCGCCAGAGAATTTGGTGACCTCGAAGTAGAGCTTGGAGGCATCTGGGGCGGGCAACCGCTTAACGGAAGAGAATTTCAGTTTACGGAAGATAATCCGGATTATGATCCTGCTAACCCTGACGCTGCTTCAAAATACATCGTCTATACTGATGAGGTTAATGAGGAAGACAATTGGGGAGCAAAGGCAAAAATCACTTTGTCTAAAGGAAAATTCAACTGGTATGCTCAGGGGGCAGTTCAAGGGCTTGTAGCCGGAGGTGGATTTGACCAAACACAAACCTTTACCGGATGGAGACTCAAAGACACCGGAAGTGGAAACCAAACCAACTTTTTAACCGGTTTTACTTACAACATCGGTAATGTTCAGATAGCTCCTAATTTCATGTGGCAAAAACCTATAGTAGGTCCAATGCCCAATGATGTTCAGGGCCCCGGAAGGTTAAGGAATATTCTTGACGATCCTTTTGTGGTAAGGGCGAACAGAGAGACTATCGCGGGTGAGATACTTTTTACTATAGATCCTACGCCGGGTACCTGGATGTACCAGTGGGATAACGACAGGGCTGAGGACGCTAAACTCGCAGCGAGTTTTGGCTTTGTATTCAGGCACCTTCCGACAACCATGGATGCGGCGATCGGTTTCCTTGGAAACAGGACATTATTTGCCTTCCCGAACTCTGTTCCTGCAAAGGATCTGTGGGAGACTCATGCTCGAATAGTCTCAAAAATAAACCCTGACCTAGGAATGATTGCGAATATTTACTTCGGAAACGATCAGGCCAGAGGTAGTGATGAAAGACTTATTGAACGAATTGGAGGTGACGTTCGATTGATTTACAAAAATATCAAAGTACAACATATGTGGAAGATCAACGATTGGGGACCATTTGATTACCATCGTGATTTCAACCTTACTTTTCCCGTTCAGCTGATGCTGGATATTTCTACAACCTTGGGGAAACCAGATTGGTTTATTCTGCCGAGCACACAAATCGGGATCAGAGGAACATGGCGTAGTTTAAACGAGTTTTCAAACCGTTATGCTCCCCTCGACGCAGCTGAATTCGCAGACGATTCATTTATTAGTCCGGTTGGCTTTGGCAACGGTAACGAATGGGAGATCAGAACATACATACACATCAATATTGGTCAATAAAAAAAGGAATATGAAAAATAGAAATCTTACATATCGATTTAGTACGCTGCTTCTCGGCTTCCTTTTCCTCGCATTCGCTGGATGTGAAAGAGAGTTTTCCAATGAGGTAGAATTCGCAACATTTAATAATAACTCAGACATCTTTATTGACGGTTTCAGTGGAGGTTTGGAGTACCTGCCTTTCGGAGGTTCCAAACTCGATGCCTTTAGCGTAGATACAGAAACCAGGTACAAGGGAGAATCTTCCATGAGGTTTGATGTTCCCAATGTTGGGAATCCTGATGGCTCTTTTGCCGGTGCCATCTTTCC
>JABDQM010000078.1 GCA_013042315.1 Flavobacteriaceae bacterium
ATTTTATTGATCTGAGTACCTACCAAACCGGCAGGATGCGGACCGTATACTTTGTGTAATTCTATCCCTTCCATTTTAGAGAAAATGGAGTCACCAGACGCACTTACAGAAACGTGTACGGGTCCGGGGGTCAATTTCCCAAGGGCGGTCAGGGCCGCTTGCAATTCTTTTTCCTTTCCGGCTAGCACGTATTCCATGTCAGAGGCCAGGGGACCTGTATTGAAGCCCGAGATAAAAATTGCTTTGGGAGTTGAGTCCGGATCGGCAATCAGATCATAGGGTCTTTGCTTGATAAAAGGCCAGCATCCTGTTTGCAGAAGAAAGCTTTTTACTTCAGCGGCTGAAGCCTTTTCAACATCAGGTGTTTTGTGCGTTAAGAATTCCTGTTTCTTGTCTGCGAGAATTTTTAGAGTCAAAATCCTTCTCCTGGCACCTCGTTCAATTTCAATCAACTCTCCACTGACGGGTGAGGCAAACATCATGGATTCTACTTTCTTATTGTAAAATATGGGCTCACCTGCTTTGACTTCTGCTCCTTCTTTCAGCAACATTTTCGGAGTCAGACCGTGAAAATCTGACATGTTTATGGCGTACACGTTGCTCAGTGCCGCCTTGGAAGTTGTAGGTTCCGCAGCACCCACTAAGTTGATATTTAACCCCTTTTTAACTCGAATGTCCTTTGACATAAACAGAACCCTTTTATGGTTATGAAAATTTGCCCAAAAATACCACTTAAAAGAAAGTTTTCATAATTATTGCCTATAAATTTGGGCATTACAACGAAGGTAATTTTAAGGGCATGGTTTTTGTTTACCTTTGGTTCAAATTTAGCCTAATTATGCGTCTAAATCTTAAACATTTTTTTTTGTGCTTCTTTGTGCTTCAGGCAATTGCCCAAGTACAACACGAAGTTAATCCTCCGGAAAATATAAAATCTGTAGTTTTCAGAGGGCCTACCGAAGAACAGTTTCCAGTGGTCCAATTAGGGGAAGAGATTTTCCTTGAATTTGACGATCTCCTTGCTCTTGAACAAGACTACTATTATTCGATCATTCATTGCGATTACGACTGGACAAAGTCACAGCTCCTGAAATCTCAATATCTCACCGGGATGGATAATCAAAGAATTATCAATTACGAAAACAGCTATAATACCCTTCAGCCATATTCAAACTACCAACTCTCTATCCCAAACGAAAACGTAAAACTCAAGGTAAGTGGAAACTACCTACTTGAAGTTTACAACAGCTCCTATGAATTGCAATTTTCAAGGCGCTTTGTCGTCTATTCCAACCTTGTTAAAGTTGGTGCGGAGGTAAAACGGGCCAGAGATTTTAGTTTTCTCAACCAACGGCAATCGGTGCAATTTCAGATCAACTCCGCAGGCTTCCCCTGGGTAAATCCCAAAAGGGAAATCAAAGTGGCTCTAATTCAAAATTATCAATGGGATTCCATGTTGATGAATATCGGGCCGCAGTATATTTTGGGGAATACCCTGGTTTACAAATACGATAAAGAGACGAGTTTTTTAGGCGGGAATGAATTCTTAAATTTTGACACGAGTGATCTCAGAGCTCCTACAGCGGCAATTTCAAGGATAGAATTTCAGGATCTGTACCAACACTATCTCTTTGCGGATATTTACAGATACAATAGAGAGTACACCTATTTTCCGGATATCAATGGAGACTTTCTGATCAGGACACTGCAGGGTGAAGAAGTATCCCGCGAAGCAGAATACACTGAAGTCCACTTTACCCTTCCCTACACTGAAATCATTGGACTGGATGAAGTTTTTATCTACGGAAAATTCAACAACTATGCTCTGGAAGCGGGGAATAAAATGACTTATAACGAAGCCACTGGAAATATGGAAGCCACCCTGCTCCTTAAACAGGGATTTTATAACTACAAATACGCTATAAAACAAGATGAGGACCAGGTGGACCTCAACGCCGTGGGAGGTAATTTTCACTTTACCGAAAACAGCTACCTGATCTTAGTTTATTACAGAGATTTTGGAGAACTCTACGACGGCATCATAGGGATAGGTACAGCAAATTCGAGCACCATCACGAATTAATTTGATTGGCTTGAGCAGAGAAAATTACCGCTACACCGAATATTTTTTCCAAAGCTTCCCGCCAATTGCCATATTTCTTATCTTGTCAGACACAATTTATCTGAGATTCAGGATATTGAAGGATATTGATTCCCATCTTCTTCTGCGCCAAGGATAAAAATTCTTATTTGGGAGTTGCTTTTGATAGCAAAATGAAGAACTAAAGGACATAGAAGACGTGAAAATGATTACACAAGTAACCAAAGGGATTAAAATTTCAGTTGCAACGAGTTTTGAAGGCACATTCTTTAAAAATTACAAAACCCATTTTGCTTTTGGGTATACTATAAGTATTGAAAACCAAAGCAAACATGCGGTGCAACTCACTTCGCGACATTGGCAAATCTTCGATGCCTTGAACGAAATGGAAATTCTGGACGGAGAAGGTGTCATTGGCAAGAAACCGGTGATCAAACCCGGACAGTCGCATACCTACAGTTCGGGATGCCTGCTCTCTTCTCCCATAGGCTCCATGAAGGGATATTTCAACATGGTTAATTTTACGACTACCGAAAAATTCAGGGTCTATGTTCCCGTGTTTAAATTCAGTGCTCCTTTCGCATTGAATTAAGTCGTATTTCACTCCCTCAGTATTTTATAAAGCTTCCTTCTTTTAGTACCTTTGCATGATTTTTAAACTAAACTATCTAAATCATGGGTAAAGGATTTTTTCAAGTACCAATAGCTATCAATGAACAAATAAAAAGCTATGCTCCCGGGACTCCGGAAAGGGAAGCCGTTCTTGAGCAATACAAAACATTTTACAACGGAAAGGAAGACATTCCGCTATACATCGGCTCTAAAGAAATCAGGACGGGAAACACCAAGCCTTTGTCTCCGCCCCATGACCACCAACACGAAGTGGGTGTATACCATCTCGCTGAGAAAAAGCACGTAGACCAGGCCATTGAAAACGCTCTGGAAGCCAGGGAAGCTTGGGCCAATCTCAGTTGGGAACAACGCGCAGCTATCTTCCTCAAGGCCGCTGAACTCGTAGCCGGACCTTACAGAGCTAAAATCAATGCCGCAACAATGATCGCTCAGTCGAAGACGATCCATCAGGCTGAAATTGATGCCGCTTGTGAATACATCGATTTTCTTCGCTTTAACGTAGAATACATGTCCCAGATCTATCAGGAACAGCCCGATTCTGCCGAAGGAATATGGAATCGCGTAGAGTACAGACCTTTGGAAGGTTTTGTCTATGCGATCACTCCCTTTAATTTCACTGCTATTGCAGGAAATCTGCCGGCCAGTGCTGCGATGATGGGCAATGTGGTCGTTTGGAAACCCAGTGATAGTCAGATCTTCTCGGCAAAAATCCTGGTTGACGTCTTTAAAGAGGCCGGACTTCCCGACGGGGTGATCAATGTGATCTATGGAGATCCGGTTATGGTTACCGAGACCGTACTCTCTCACTCGGATTTCTCAGGCCTTCATTTTACGGGTTCCACAGATGTATTTAAAAGCCTCTGGACGCAAATCGGAAACAATATTCACACTTACAAAACCTATCCGCGTATTGTAGGGGAAACCGGAGGAAAAGATTTTATCCTTGCACATCCCACCGCAAAACCAAAGCAGGTTGCTACGGCTATTGTGAGGGGAGCTTTCGAATTTCAAGGACAGAAGTGCAGCGCTGCGTCAAGGGTTTACCTACCTAAATCAACAGCTGATACTATCCTTGCAGAGGTAAAGAAAGATATTGAATCCTTCAATGCTCCAGGCTCACCCGAGGATATGAATAACTTTATTACGGCCGTCATCCACGAAGGGTCCTTTGACAAGCTGGCATCTTTTATAGACCGGGCTAAAAAGGACAAAGATGCGTCCATTTATGCCGGAGGGGGATACGATAAGTCGAAAGGATATTTTATAGAACCCACGGTAATTTTAACAACCAATCCGCACTATGTGACTATGGAAACGGAATTGTTCGGACCGGTGGTTACGATTTATGTCTACCAGGATGAAGATTGGAAAAACACTCTTGAATTGGTAGATACCACTTCCCCATATGCGCTTACAGGAGCCGTTTTGGCTACCGACCGTTACGCTATTGATGAAGCGACGAAAGCCCTGCAAAACTGTGCTGGAAATTTTTATATTAATGATAAGCCTACCGGTGCGGTTGTAGGACAACAGCCCTTTGGTGGCGCAAGAGCTTCAGGAACCAATGACAAAGCCGGGTCAGCTCAAAATCTTCTCAGATGGGTTTCTCCGCGATTGATCAAAGAGACCTTTGTAAGTCCGGAAGATTACCGTTACCCTTTTATGGGATAGGAAATACAATAGATCTACTATCAAACCCCTAAGATGCTGATTCTTAGGGGTTTTTTTGTGTGAAACCTATAATAATCCCGGAAATTGAATACTTTTAATGTAAATTTTACGTTAATTAAATGTAATTTTTTTGTAAATTTGTAATATAAAATCAGTTCGTATGAAGAATTCATATATCAATAACAATTCTCAGGGAATGATTATGTCGAAATTAAATCGCCACTACCAGTCTATTAAGAAGTACGCCCGTAAGTGCAGGTACTGCTACCTCTCCATGTACACCTTTTAGTTATCCCCGGTATTTCAGGGGCAGGTAAACGACTTTCTTCGAATCGAAGAAATCTTCCGCAAAATATTCTGATAGGGAAAAAATTTGAGCGTTTCTATACATCTTTAACTCTTCCGTCAGATCTCCTCCTTTCAAATATAGTATCCCATTCTTCATCGGGTGAACCGATTCCTTTTTGGTTTTGCCCTTTACCCAGTGAACAAAGGTGGGCATAGCTGCTACTGCTCTGCTTACAATAAAATCGAATTGAGCTTGCAATGATTCCACGCGCATATTCTTTACTGTAACATTGGCTAGTTCTAAACCTTCTTTTACTTCTTCTACCACCTTTATTTTCTTGCCAATAGAGTCTACCAGGGTAAATTGCGTTTCAGGAAAGAGAATAGCCAAGGGTATCCCGGGAAAACCTCCCCCCGTACCTACATCGAGGATCTGAGCTTCAGGCTGGAAAGGCATTACCTTGGCAATTCCCAAGGAGTGCAGGACGTGTCTCAGATAAAGTTCATCTATGTCCTTTCTGGAAACTACATTGATCTTTTGATTCCAATCTTGGTATAACACACCTAACTTTCTGAATTGTTGCCGTTGTACATCCGTGAGATCGGGGAAATATGTATCGATTAAAG
>JABDQM010000080.1 GCA_013042315.1 Flavobacteriaceae bacterium
GTAAGTACGATCTGGCACCAAAACATATGGTTACTCCCATGGGTTTTGGTAATTACTTCGGATTTGTTTGTACCCCCAGGCATAGTACGTATCAAAATATTAAAGAGACGGGTAATTTTACCGTTAGCTTTCCAAAACCTTCTCAAATAATACAAACATCCCTAAGTGCTACCCCAAGGTCTACTTGTAACTCTAAGTCTGATGATGTCCTGCAGGCACTTTCCATGGTAGGCGCAACCACTATGGATGCTCCCATGATTGAAGGAGCTTACCTTTACCTGGAGTGTGAACTCTTTAAGGTGATAGACGACTTTGACGATTACAGCCTTATCACGGGGTCTATAAAAGCGGTCCATGTAGATAAAGACTATATGAAAGTTTCTGATAGTGATGAAAGGGTTCAACTCAAGAAATTTCCTTTACTGGCTTACATTGCTCAAGGCAGGTTTGCGAGTGTTTCAGAGACATTTAATTTTCCATTTCCCAAAGATTTTAAACGCTAATGCCGTGAAAGAAGCAACAGCCATATTAGATTATTTAAATGCCGAAGCGACGGACATGCAGACCTTATTAAAGGAACTGGTCTTTATTGAAACACCCTCGAGAGAACCACAAACTCAAAAAGACATTCTCCTACGTCTTGAAAATGAATTTCACAAACTAGACTATTTTACATTTCTAATGCCGGGTAAAAAAACGGGAGGATTTCTCTATGCCCGACCTGAAAAAAGAATTAAAAATAATCCCCTGCAACTACTCATAGGCCATTGTGACACGGTCTGGAAGACCAACACCTTAGAGGATATGCCCGTTACGACCAGGAACGATAAAATGAGTGGACCGGGTATTTACGATATGAAAGCCGGATTAACGCAGGTTCTATATGCCCTTAAAGCGATCAGGGCAAAGGGACTTGAAATGCCTATGACACCCGTGGTACTCATCAACACAGATGAAGAAATTGGAAGTTTTGAATCGACATCAACCATCAGAAAACTAGCGAGGATCGCAGACCGAGCTTATGTGATGGAGCCCCCCCTGGGGCTTGAAGGAAAATTAAAAACTGCGCGGAAAGGCCTGGGTAGATTTACCATTACTGTGCACGGTATCGCAGCTCATGCCGGTTTGGATCCGGGAAAAGGAGTAAATGCTATTGTAGAATTGTCCCATCAGGTGCAACAGTTGTATGCTATGAACGATTTTGACAAAGGTATTACCGTAAATGTGGGAATGATTCAGGGAGGTATCTCACCCAACGTAGTTGCTCCTGAAAGCAAAGCGGTCATCGATGTAAGGGTGGAGAATGAAAAAGACGGCGATCTGATTACCAAAAAGATTTACAGCTTAAAACCGACCTTACCCAACGTGAAATTAGAGATTGAGGGGGGAATAGGAAGACCACCTATGGAGCGCAATAAACGCAATCAGGAACTGTGGAAATTAGCGCAATCAAAGGCTTTGTTATTGGGGATTGAACTCTCAGAAGCATTAGCCGGCGGTGGCTCGGATGGTAATACAACGAGTACTTTTACGGCAACCCTCGACGGACTTGGAACTCCCGGTGACGGGGCACATGCCAAACATGAATTTATTTTCTATGACAAATTACCGGAACGGACAGCATTGCTGACACTGATGTTGCTCGCTGAGCCGATTCTCCTTAATCAAGATATATGACATCATGCCTTCAATGTATATCTATACATCTGTAACCAGAATCTCTGATCTGGCTGCAAAAGGATTTGAAAATCAACCCCTGGAGAGATCAGATTGGGCTACCGGCGACTATGTGGTATGCCAGGTGGTAGATCCGGGGGGTACTTCCCTGAGGTTGGAACTCCCCTCAGGCCGAATGCGCGGAATCATAGGGGACGAATACATAGTTGGTGCCCTGGGGGAACGGTTTGCGACCCTTGAAGCAACGGGCACCTGGAAAGAAGTAGGCCCCGATGGAGTAATGAGCGTACTGACCGGAGGAGGAATATTAGGTAAACTGACCTCCAAATCGGCTTTTTTACCCAATATGATGAAGGTAAAGTATTTGGGACACGTCTCGCGCAACGGCAAAAAGATTACGATGGATCATTTTATACCAAATGTAGCGCCCTTACCCTTCAAGACCCCGGTGGTCCTTTTTGTCGGCACGTCGATGTCTGCCGGCAAAACCACATCTGCCCGGATAGTCACCAATTTATTTAAATCGGCAGGATACAAGGTAGTTGGGGGTAAACTTAGCGGTGCAGGCCGTTACAAGGATATACTGGCCATAAAAGATGTGGGCGCTGATGCGGTATTCGACTTTGTAGACGTAGGTCTTCCCTCCACTATTTGTCCCCAGGATGTTTATTCAGAAAAGATTGATCACCTCCTGAGCATTATGGCACACCAAAAAGCTGATGTTGCCATAATTGAAATTGGCGCTTCGCCAATGGAACCATATAATGGGGGCCTCGCGATCAGGGCCCTTGGGGAAAATGTAAAATGTATCATTTTAAGTGCAACCGATCCTTATGCAGTATACGGCCTAATGAAAGCCTTCAGTCTGGTTCCTGATATCGTTACGGGTATTACTACTAATACCCTGGCGGGAACCAAGATGGTAGAAGAATTATGCGAGGTAAAAGCCCTGAATCTAATCGATGCAAAAACAAGCCCGGCTTTAAAAGAAATCCTATCAAAAAAAACCGGTTTAAGACTTTAATTAATCGAGATCATTATTGAGAGTATCAGTTTATTAGGGTTTATTCCATAATCTGTCACATAACAAAGAGAAGATCCCTATTTAATCCTATTTCATGCCGGATAACGAAAGCTTACATCATAATCAAAATTTCCTGGGAAATATCAAAACACCCGGATATAACACCCTGATGATCCCGATCTTCGGTATGGTTTGCTTTGTTATCCTCTATCTAATTGCAGCCTGGGTATACCCGGGCGGATCGGCTTCAAAACCACAGCAGGTCGGTTTTAGTTTCTGGAATAATTACCTCTGCGACCTGCTGGATGAAATTGCCATTAACGGAACCTTGAATTCTTCCCGACTTTATGCGAGATTAGCCTTAGCTGTCCTATGCGGAAGCCTGATGTTCCTTTGGTTTTATATACCCAAACTCTTTATAAAAAAAACAGCCAATCAATATATTATGTGGTTCTCTGGTCTGCTGGCGTTTCTTGTTGTTTTTTTCATGGCCGGCCGATCTCATGACCTGATCGTAAGAATTGCTGGGGGTTTTGGAGTAATCGCCTTTATTTCCTGTTCCCTGGAGCTCTTTCGAACCGGGTACAAAGGTTTAGGTGTTCTCGGTCTTATCTGCCTGGTGATTTTCTCGGTCAATTATTATATCTATGAGACCGACGTATCTATCACTCTGCTGCCCATCGTACAAAAAATTACATTTGTAACATGTTTGTTGTGGTTTTTTGGTCTGAACAGTCGTCTGCTCAGCAAAATTAAAAATTCCCGAATTTGAAAATTCAACATCACAGGACGGAAAAGACGTCGAAATTATAAACATTTACAAAGCATCATTTTAGCCGACTAAAGGGGGTGACACCTCCTTCTTTTTTCGTATCTTTAAAAGAGTCCTCAGAGCCCCATTAAAAAGCTTATACTATTACTAACTGATTACTAATTTCAATTCTTTCAGCATGAATCCTTTAATGTTTTTAATTCTAATCCTCGCCTTGTTTCTGCTAGCAGGAATTCGGGTCATTTTTGAATACAAACGGGCACTTAAATTCCGGTTTGGGAAATACGTAAAAACCCTTAAACCTGGTTTCCGTTGGATCATTCCCATTGTGGAAACCATACAGGTCGTAGATATTCGGGTAATTACGATCAATATCGTTTCTCAGGAAGTAATGACCGAAGACAACGTTCCCTGTAGCATTGACGGGGTAGTGTTCTTTCAAATCAAAGATCCGGAAAAAGCTGTTCTCGAAGTAGAGGAATTTACCTTTGCCATTACGCAGCTATCTCAGGCAGCCTTGAGAGATGTCTGCGGAAAGGTAGAATTAGACACTATTTTATCCAAGAGGGAAGAGATGGGAAGAAATATCAAGGAAATAGTCGAAAGCGAGACACAACAATGGGGTATTGATATCAGCGATGTAAAGATCAAGGATATTCAGCTCCCGGAAAATATGCGAAGGATGATGGCGAACCAAGCCGAGGCAGAAAGATCTAGAAGGGCTCGTATCATTTTAGCTCAGGCTGAGGAACAGGCCGCCGATATGCTTTTATTGGCAGGAAAAAAGATCGATCAGTCCCCTTCTGCAATCAAATTGCGTCTTTATCAGACACTTTCTAATATAGCTGCAGAAAAGAACTCTACGATACTCTTCCCATTTCCGGAAGAGGTTCTACCCAAAAAACCAAAGGACTAAAGCCTTTATCGCAAAATTCTCTTGTAAAGAACAAAGAAAAAAGCCCTCCTGCGGGGGCTTTTTTTTATCAAGCAATCATGGGGTGCAGGAGGGCTACCTTTAAAGTGGGATTTGTGTCATGCAATTTCCACTCTTTTAGGTTTTAATTTTTTAGCTTCTTCCATTTTTAGGACTTTGAAGCTCAGTATACCATCGTTGTATTTGGCTTTGATCTCGTCTTCCAATACATACTCTGGCAACAGTAATGATCTTTCAAAAGAATTATAGGAAAATTCTTTTCTGCTATAATTCTCTTTTTCAGTCTCCTCAGTATCTTCTTTTTCGGCTTTAATCGTCAAATAGCCATTTTCGATAGATACATCGAAGTCTTTTTTGTCGAAACCCGGAGCGGCAAGTTCTATTTCGAAATGGTGATCGCTCTCCTTGATATTAAGAGCAGGTTCTCCTGAACGTCCATTCCAGAAATTTTCATTGACTAACCCTTTATTCCAAAATCGATTATCGAAGAAATCTTCCATATCGAAGAAATCGGAGGTAATCAAATTCGAAAAGGGGCGATTCCGATTTTTAAATCTAACAAGTGTCATGATCTTGAAAATTTAGGTTAAACAATCCGTTAAATGTTCGGGGGCGAAGGTAGATACACTGCCTGGAGATTCCTATGATAATTGTCATGAGCCTGAATTTGTTATGAAATAAAAATAAGGCCGAATTGTCGTCAAATAAATATGATCAGTTTTGTCTTTACATGACAAATATCATTGTACTGCTGTATAGTCTTAAGTATCTTTATTTCACCCTGATAGAAAATAATTATTTATTAATCATAAAACCCAAAAATCATGTCTAACAACAACACAGGTAACATCCTATTAGCCCTTCTATCAGGAGCCGCTATAGGAGCAGGAATTGGAATTTTGTACGCACCGGATGAAGGTAAAAAAACGCGTAAAAAAATCAAGACAAAAGTAATTGATGGTACGCACGATCTTACCGACAGATTGGTTCATGCAAAAGAAGAACTTACAAAAACCGTAGACGAAAAGAAAGAAGACTTTGAGCACAAACTTGAAGATGCTATTTCTACAATGAGCTACAAAGCAGACGACATTATCGCTTCTCTTGAGCGAAAATTGGAAGAGCTTAAAGTGAAAAATGCCAAACTTCAAAAATAGGTCTAATGGCTTTTGATGAACTAAAAAAGAACATTTCCGAAATAGACGAGCATTTGAATTCGTATGTGGAAGGAAGTGTGGAGTACGCCAAGCTTAAGGGTTTTAAGCTATCCATGGTAATCGTAACTTATTTTGCCAAAATATTTTTTATCGGTATCGTTGGATTACTTGCATTACTACTCTTAAGCTTGGCTGCTTCGTTGGAATTAGGTGCTTTACTAGACAATACGGTTTATGGGTTTTTAATTGTAGGTGTCTTTTATGTCTTAATAGGCATCGTTTTCTTTATTTTCCGACGTAGTATTGAAGGGCCTATTCTAAAAACGTTTTCTAATCATTTTTTTGAAGAAGATGAAAAATAAATACAGTTCGTTCGATGAAATAGATCGACAACTTCAGATCTTAAAACTGAAGCGGAAAATAGATATGGAATATGTTAAACTCAATGCCCAATCTATAAAAAAGACCTTCCATCGGCCAAATCTGGCACAAAAAGCAGAAATAGTGATACAGAGGTTAGCCCTTACTTTTGTATTAAAAAAATTGGTTACCTGGAGGTCTAAACAGAAGCGAAAAAAATTAGAATTACAGGCGTAACCCGTTACTAGTTCAATTTAGGAAATCCTTTCTGTTTCTTGTAATACATTAAAATTCTAATAAAACCGGGCAATGATCAGAGCCGTAATACTGGTTGAGTATCTCCACTTTTTTTACCTTGCCCGCCAAAGAACTACTCAGTAAAAAATAATCCAAACGCCAGCCTGTATTCCTTTCCCTGGCCTTAAAACGATAACTCCAATAAGTATAAGCTACGGTATCCGGGTGCAGTTTGCGATAGACATCCACCAAACCGGCATCTAAAAAAGCATCCATCCCGTCGATCTCTACCTGTGTATATCCGGCGGTCTTGTTGTAATTCGATTTGTCGTTTTTCAGGTCGATGGGCTTATGCGCCACATTAAAATCTCCGCAGACGATCACGGGTTTCGACTTCTCTTTTTCCTTGATGTACTTTAAAAAATCGGCATCCCATTGTTTTCTGTAATCGAGTCGGTCTAACTTCTGCCCTGAGTTGGGAACATAGACATTGATGAGATAAAAATTATCATACTCCGCACAAAGGATCCGACCTTCATGATCGTGTTCATCCACTCCCATATCTGTTGAAACTTGTTCAGGCTTTTCCTTGCTGAGAATGGTGGTCCCTGAATATCCCTTTTTCTCTGCTGCGTTATTTGATATGCGATAGCCTTCTAAAGAATTCAGTGCCTTGTCCACTTCTTCTTCCTGAGCCTTTGTTTCCTGCAGGCAAACGATGTCAGCATTAATCTGTTCAATAGAATCAAAGAAGTCCTTTTTTACGATGGCTCTGATGCCGTTCACATTCCAGGTGATGATTTTCATTGCGTCTTAAATAAGATTAAAAGTTGTTTTAAATCAATTCCCCCGTCCGAAGCCGCAGGGCATTCCAAATTACGGACACCGAACTAAAACTCATGGCTAAGGCGGCGATCATGGGCGAGAGCAAGATACCAAATACCGGATAGAGCACACCTGCCGCTATCGGCACGCCGAGGGTATTGTAAATCAAGGCAAAGAAGAGGTTTTGTTTGATATTTCTCATGACCTTCCAACTCAGCCTTTGAGCCTTAAGAATACCTTGTAAATCGCCCTTTACCAATGTAATTGTCGCACTTTCAATGGCGACGTCTGTACCCGTACCCATGGCAATCCCCAAGTCACTTTGCGCCAAAGCCGGGGCATCGTTAATCCCATCCCCGGCCATGGCAACTACCCGGCCTTCCTCCTGTATTTGTTTTACCTCCTTCAGCTTATCCTCAGGGAGCATTCCTGCTTTGAATTGGGTGAGACTAAGACGATCTGCGACCGCTTTTGCGGTAAGCTTATTATCCCCCGTAAGCATGACAACCTCAATTCCCCTATCCCGAAGCGCATTGATGGCTTCCTTGCTGCTTTCTTTGATCTTGTCCTCGATGACCACAAATCCTATGGCTTGATTCTCTTTAGCCAGAAAAGAAACCGTTTTCCCCTCACTGCGGAAACCCTCTGCCTTGTCCAGCAAATCATCAGATATAACTACTTCTTCCAGCTCCATCATTTTTTCGTTACCCAGGGCGATGGTCTTATCTTTGATTCTTGCCCTGACTCCCTTCCCGCTGATTGCCTCAAAGTGAGATATATCGAGAAATTCAGCACCCCTATCTTTTCCATATACAAGCGTAGCCTTAGCCAGGGGATGTTCGCTCTGCTGGTTCACTGAGACGATATAGGAGAGCACCTCTACCTCAGAATTTTCACCATTAGCTTCGATGGTCTCCACGGAAGGTTTTCCTTCCGTAATAGTCCCTGTTTTGTCAATGACCAGGAGATCTACTTTGTTCATTTTCTCCAGGGCCTCCGCATTTTTGATCAGAATTCCGTTTTGAGCCCCTTTGCCAACACCTACCATAACCGACATGGGTGTGGCAAGGCCAAGCGCACATGGACAAGCAATAATCAGCACTGCGATTGCATTGACCAGGGCATATACGTAGGCGGGTTCAGGACCCCAAACCGACCAAGCGATAAAAGTGATCAGGGAGATGAGTACCACGATAGGAACAAAATATTTAGATATCCGGTCCGCGAGGTTTTGGATGGGGGCTTTGCTTCTACTGGCTTCATTTACCATCTGAATGATCTGGGAAAGGAGGGTGTCTGAACCTACCTTTTCCGCTTCCATCAGAAAAGACTGATTCCCATTAATAGTCCCGCTGCTCACCTTCTCCCCTGCTTCTTTGCTCACCGGGATGGGTTCACCGGTAATCATCGATTCGTCAATAGAAGTAGCACCTTCGGTGATCAGTCCGTCTACCGGAATTTTACCTCCGGGTTTCACCCTGAGGATATCCCCAATTTCTATTTCGTCAATGGAGATGATCTCCTCTTGCCCATCAATAATCCTGATTGCCTCATTGGGCGCAAGTTGCATGAGTTTCTTAACTGCCGAATTCGTATTGCGATGCGCCCTGGCCTCCAGAAGCTGTCCCATAAGCACCAGTGTCAGGATTACCGTAGCCGCTTCAAAATACACATACACCGTGCCTGTATCCGTTTTGAACTGCGCAGGGAAAAAATCGGGAAATACCAGCCCAAATACGCTGAATAGCCATGCCACTCCCGAGCCTATGCCAATTAAGGTGAACATATTGAGGTTCCAGCTCACTATAGATCTGTAGGCGCGTTCAAAGAACATCCAGGTAGCGTAAAATACCACGGGAAGCGATAGGGTAAACTGAACCAAATTCCATGTACTTTGTTCCAGGATGGAGAAGAGCGGCTTTGAAGGCAACATCTCAGACATGGCGATCAGGAAAATGGGAAGCGTAAAGCCTAAGGCTATCCAGAACTTGCGTAACAATTGATGGTAGGTATCGTCTTCTTGGTCGAGATCTGTTTCCTCAGGGACCAGATCCATGCCACATACCGGGCAATCTCCGGGAGAGCTATAGGTCTTGTCCCCCTCACATCGCATAGGGCAATAATAGGATCCGGAATCGGCTTTCTTGCTCACCGTTTTTTCTTTCTCCGGAATATCCACCGCTACTTCTTCGGCATGTATACTATACCGTCCCCCGTCCTTTTTTAAGGCGTCCTGTAATTTCTGTAGAGGAACATCTTTCTCACTACTTATTGTCGCCCGGGCCTCCTCCAACTTTACCTCAACACCATCCACCCCCTTTACACCGGAAAGGGTTGATTCCACATGCGCCCTGCATCCGTTGCAGCTCATACCGTGTATGTGATAGGTCTTTTTCATTTAGAGTTTAGAAGAATATTAAATTGCATTTACTGATATCTCACCAACTGACCTTGACGATAATTTGTAATAAAGAGTATGCCGTCATAAATCAGAACGTCCGTGGGTTTGTCAATACCTTCCTTAAGTTCCTGAATTAAATTTCCGTCGAGATCAAAAATAAGAACTCGGTTATTCTCAAAATCAGTGACAAAGACCTGAGAGTTGTGCACGTAGATTCCTGTTGCCGCATTCATTTTCTGATCCTGCCCCAGCATTCTCTCAAAATTTCCTGAACGATCAAATACCTGAACTCTGTTGTTGTAAGCATCCGCCACCCAAATGGATTCATCAGTAATCTGAACATCTGTGGGGTAATAGAACTCCCCCTCCCCTTTACCTTCTTTCCCAAAGGACATCCATTCTTCTCCATTGTAAGCTAAAATACGATTGTTATAAAAATCGGCTATTGCAATGAAATCACCTTTAACATCCACCGCTGCGGGAGCATCCAGGCTATCACCCAGGAGAAGGGCAGTGACCCTGTCCTTATCGATTTTTATAATCTCGTCATTACCGTACTGAGGTACATATAATATACCTTCCTCACTGCTCAAGTGCATAGGCCGGTCCATCTCATCAATCTCCTCTGTAATATTCCCGGCCATATCCAAAGAGACAAGGCGGTTGTGATCTCCATCAGAGAGCCATATTGCCCCTTCTGTCTCAGTGATTCCGATAGGGTTAACGCCATCGAGCTGCAAAGAACTTTCAAAGGTCCATTGCCTCTTGCTATCGTCAACGCCCAAACAAGCCCCGAGGATGAATGGAAAAATAATTATAAGTCGCTTCATCTGGTTTTAATTTATACGTTCGTAGAGGCAACAAGCCGGAAGGTTATTATAGGTTTCTTCGTCAGCCTTAGTGTTTTCCGTATCGTGACCCACTGCAGAAATTGCTTTTTCAATAGTGCGGAGATCCGACTTAGAAGGATCGAATTCTACCAAAAGAATCTTGGTGTCCTTGTTCCAATCTACAGTTGATACTCCGGCTACGCCCTTGGCGGCTTTTTCGATTCTCGCTTTACACATTTCACAATTACCGCCTACGATAACTTCTTCGGCTTTGAGGTCGGCGCCTGCCACCATCGTCTCGTTCTGATCAGGAGTAGATTCTTCGATGGTACCATCGGCTCTTTTAATATACGAGGTCATTGGAGTATACCCTGCCTTGACTACCTGCGCTTCTACGGCTTCCATAGTCAGCATCTTTTCAGAGGGGTAATTAAAACTGAAATCACCGGTTTCAATGTCGATTTTAACGTCCTTAATCCCTTTAAATTCCTTGAATTTCTTTTCCAGGCCATAAGCGCAGAAAGGACATCCAAGTCCGTCTACCTGCACCTTAAAAGCATCCATTCCCTTTTGTGCGTTAGCACTGAACACAGTCATCATCCCGACGAACAGTGTTATTACGATTGTATTTTTCATGTTTATTTTTTTAAAATGTGAATCTTGAGCCCAGAAACAGGCTGTATTGTAATTTTCTTCCTTCGGTAACGTCATTGACCAGAGGTACCTGAACAGCCAGATCAAAAGTGACATTCTTTCTGGCGTACTGTATCCCTTGCGCATAGAGCAACTGATACCAATCCCTTTCGGGTAACCACGAATTGGTGTATTCAAAATATAGATTGAGTTGCTTGTTGGGATACTGTGGTTTTAAGAGGGGTAAGCCAAATCCGAGTTTGTATTTGATCTCGTCCAGCGTACCATCGGGCACCATATTGTATCCAAACTCCGTTGAGATCCCGTATTTCAGACTTTCGTAACCCGCCACGATACCGTAATATCCCTGGTAGAGTCCGGAACTGAGCTCCATAAGGTCGAGTTCTTCCCCTGTAGGCATGGTTTGAATGGTTTTAGCCACCATCCTGAAGGTTTTCCCGGTTCCGTCTATTCGTAAAAACTGATATTTTCCCAGGATCTTTATATCGGCCAGGGAGTTTCCATTTATTCCCTGTTCAATATCGTAGGATATATAAGGGATGTGAACGGCTACTAAACTATTGGCAGACGGAAGGTAATGCAGCATCAAGGGAACATATACAAATGATCCTCTCTGCGTATTCCTTACTTCTACCAGTGTTTTGGTAGTAAAACTGCCACCTCCCAGCATGATGGGCTTATCGGAGGTAATAGGTGGCCCTTGTGCAAGGGCAGCGCCTGTAAACAGGCATATACAAAAAATTAGAATATTTTTCATTTAGATGTGATTTAATGAGACAACTGCTATTCAGAAGTAGCTCATCAATCAAATCAGGAAAGTCTGGTCCAGAATCTGGATATCCACCAGGAGAGGTGGAGGAGCGTATTCTTCAAAACGGATCTCTTTTTCAGAGACGTTTTGAATAGGTTTTAAAGTTATAAATGAAGGTGATCGAAAAGACAAAGATGTGGTAAAGTCAATGTCATGAGCACTCTTTTGCAGGTCGTCCTG
>JABDQM010000084.1 GCA_013042315.1 Flavobacteriaceae bacterium
AAGAGTGTTACCGAAACAGGATTAGGTCTTGTGATCCCTTTTTACAGGATTGACGTCACCAGGGAGGTGGATGTAATTGAAGAAATTCTCAGGGTCTTTGGATATAACAATGTCAACTTCGATCCTAAACTCCACGCCTCGGTAGCCACTTCCTCAAGATTTGAAGACCATATACTGCAAAACCATGTGGGAGATTTACTGGCGGCAAAAGGATTTTATGAAATCTTGTCTAATAGCCTTACAAATCCGGACTATTCCCAGATACTTGACCCCGAAGAAAAAAGAAAGGTAGAAATCTTAAATCCACTGAGCTCGGAACTGTCCGTAATGAGGCCTTCAATGCTCTTTTCAGCACTTGAAGCCGCCTCTTACAATATGAATAGAAAGCGTCAGCATTTGAAGCTTTTTGAATTTGGGAAGACATATCACCCTGCGGACCAAGGTTACGATGAGAAACGTCACCTATCTGTACTTGTAAGTGGGGATCGCACTGCCGAAAGCTGGACGACGCCTTCAAAACCCACCGATTTCTTTTTCCTCAAATCAATCGTTGAGCATATTTTGAACAAAATGGGTATTGTGAAATGCACGTCTACAGCGAGTAAAAACTCTGTGTTCACGGAGGCGATTCAATTAATGAAGGATAACACTTCATTAGTTCATCTGGGGCTCGTCAATGGTAAAATCCTCAAACGATTCGATATTAAGCAACAGGTTCTTTTTGCCGACTTCGATTGGGAGGCCGTTTGCAAACTGGCCGCCAAGCAAGAAATTGTCTACCAGCCCATCCCTAAATTTCCTTCCGTAAGAAGAGATTTTGCACTCTTACTAGATGATAATGTTCCCTTTAGTGATCTTGAAGCAATTGCTTTTAAAACCGAGAAAAAATTATTGAAAGATCTTTCTCTTTTTGATGTCTATACCGGCGATAAACTACCCAAAGGAAAGAAATCATACGCTGTAAGCTTTACGCTGCAGGATAGCACTAAAACGCTGACAGACAAACAAATAGACAAGATCATGAACAAGATGAAGTCGGCATACGAAGATCAATTAGGGGCTGAATTGCGATAGGTAAATTACAGGGGAGTTGGCAGTAAGACACTGTCAATTGTATGTATGATCCCATTGCACTGATCAGAATCCGCAACGGTAATCCTCGCCTTATTTCCCTGTCCGTCTGTGAGGATGATATCCACTCCATCCATCGATGCCTTTATCTTTTTTCCCTGTACAGTGGTAAAAGTTGCATTGCCATTTCCTTTAACCAATGCATTCAAAATTTTTGAGGCCGAAAGTGAACCTGCTACCATAAAATAGGTCAGCATTTCCTTGAGCTTCTTATTATTTTCGGGGCGCATAAGTCTGGAAATGGTCTCAGATGAAAGTTTTTTAAAGGCCCTGTCTGAAGGGGCAAATATCGTAAACGGTGCGTCACCATCGAGGAGAGCATCAAGTTCCGTTGCTTTTAGTGCTGAGATAAGAGTGGTGTAGTTACCGGACTCAACTGTGGTGGTGTATATCGTCTTTTTAAAGTCGGCGTATTCTTCCCCTGCCTGAGCAATTCCCAAAGCAGGAAGTAGTAAGAGCAGTAAAAAACAATTAACAAAGTAGGTCTTCATTCAGATAACTCAAATTTACCGCCTAATCGACGAACGGTATCAAATGGTCGACAATATACACTAATAGTTCAGGAAATAGATATCAGAAAAACGACTGTGATCGAAATTAACACAATATTAACACTGCCTGCGTTCTGAAGATGGGTTGCTTTGAGTAATCTTAATATGTATTTTTGTGAAAATTGCTAAAAGAAAAAGAATGTTATTACCAAGAACGAATATCGAGGAAAAACTCGCCCTCGAGATGCGTAAGGACGGCTCGCAGGATAAACTCATCGCTGCTGTTTATGAATTTCTCAGAGAGGACAGCGAAAAAGAGGAGCAAATTCAAAGGCGACTGGAAGGATCACAAAAGAAAGTGGAAAACAGATTTTGCTTTGACCTTCTAGAGACCGATAAGATTTACAATCTCGAACAAATCAAGAAAATCTGCATTGATTACCGACTGCGATTTCTCGATTCAAAATATTTTAAAGGCGAAATTCCACAGGAGGGAATCAATAAGATTAAGACCCTGGAAAAAGAACACAATCTTTCCATCGAAGGATTTAAAATTATTGCCCCATCCAAATTGTTCCGCCTTGAAGATAAGGATGACCCTTTACTCTTTGCCCCTATCGGCAATGGGTATTACTATTTGATACACCGTTGGGGAAATGATCTTCATCCCCTTAGGAAAATTATGGCTTGGCCTTTTAAAAACATTGTCAACCTGAGTATGCTGGTATTGTTGATTTCCTATTTGGCAACACTACTGGTACCAGAAGGCCTCTTTTCCAAAAGCAGTTCTCAGGCAGAATTCTGGATTGTCTTTTTCTTTATGTTTAAGTCTATCGCGTCTGTAGTGATATTTTACGGCTTTGCCTTAGGAAAGAATTTTAATCCTGCGATTTGGAACAGCAAATATTTTAACGCCTAGGCAGAGATAACAGCAATAAAAAAAAGCATTCGACTGAATGCTTTTTTTTATGGTCTGGAAGGAACTAAACAGGAACGCTGTACATTTTTTCCCTTTGTTCCTTAATGCTTTTATCAGACATATAATCATCGAAGTTGAGGTACCGATCAATGGTCTGTTTTGGTGTGAGTTCCACAATCCTGTTGGCCACAGTTTGAGCAAACTGGTGATCGTGAGTCGTAAACAGCACAGTTCCTTTAAAGTTTTTCAGCGAATTGTTAAAGGCTGTGATGCTCTCCAGGTCGAGGTGATTGGTAGGTTCATCGAGCATCAGGACATTGGCCCTGAGCAACATCATCCTGCTCAACATACATCTCACCTTTTCTCCACCTGATAATACCGTACACTTTTTTAGCGCTTCTTCCCCACTAAAAAGCATCTTTCCTAAAAAGCCTCGCAGATAAACCTCTTCTTTTTCTTCTTCTGTCTTGGCCCATTGTCTCAACCAATCTACGAGGTTGATATTCTGGTTAAAAAAGGAAGCGTTATCAGCAGGAAGGTAAGACTGAGTGGTGGTCACCCCCCATTGAAATTTCCCGGAATCAGGTTTTCTGTTTCCGTTGATAATTTCGTAAAAAGCCGTTGTCGCTCTGGAATCTCTTGAAAGAACAGCTACCTTATCCCCTTTGGCTAAATTTAAATTAAGATTGTCAAATAATAATGTGCCATCCTCACTCCTCGCAGACATATTTTCAATGTTCAGGATTTGGTCCCCGGCTTCGCGTTCACGATCAAAAATAATAGCGGGGTATCGGCGGGAAGAAGGCTTGATGTCTTCAATTTTCAGTTTCTCAAGCATTTTCTTTCGCGATGTCGCTTGTTTACTCTTGGCGACATTCGCACTGAATCTCATAATAAATTCCTGAAGTTCCTTGGCTTTCTCTTCTGCCTTTTTATTTTGCTGGGCTCTTTGCCTAGCAGCGAGCTGACTACTTTCGTACCAGAACGTGTAGTTTCCGGAAAAGAGATTGAGTTTGCCAAAATCGATGTCCACGATGTGGGTACATACCGCATCGAGGAAGTGACGGTCATGGGATACTACGATGACCGTGTTCTCATAATTGGCAAGGAAGTGTTCCAACCACTCAATAGTTTCATAATCCAGGTCGTTGGTAGGTTCATCCATCACCAATACGTCTGGAGAGCCAAAAAGGGCTTGTGCCAGTAGCACACGGACCTTAAGTTTGGCATCCAGATCAGACATCTGAGTGTAGTGAAATTCTTCGCGAATTCCCAGGTTGGATAAGAGAGCGGCCGCGTCACTATCTGCATTCCAGCCGTTCATTTCCTCAAAGGTTACCTGTAATTCCCCAATTCGCTCGGCATTCTCGTCCGAATAATCGGCGTAAAGCGCGTCTATTTCCTTCTTTATCTCAAACAAGGGCTTGTTCCCCATAACCACCGTTTCCAAAACAGCAATATCATCGTAGGCATTGTGATTCTGTTCAAGGACGGACATCCGCTTACCATGCTCAAGGTGAACATGACCCGAAGTAGGATCGACAGTTCCCGAAAGAATGCGCAGGAAAGTTGATTTACCGGCACCATTAGCTCCGATTACCCCATAACAGTTCCCCTGGGTAAAACTGACATTGACTTCGTCGAATAAAATTCGTTTGCCGAATTGTACAGATAAATTAGAAACAGATAACATAGCGATCCTTTAAAATTTTTGCAAAAATAGGTAAAATATGCCCGATGGAACAACTGCTGAGCGTTATCTGTCCGGCTTTGATCGAGATAAAAACTTTTAACGCCCTATTAACAGGGCTCACGTTCGGCATTTCTTAGCTTTGCTATGGTTATTGAGCCACCTTATATGAATAGACTTTTACTTCTTTCGAGTCTCGTTTTTTTAACTTGGAGTTGCCAGCAGAATAACGGAAACACCAATCGGGTCATTTTTGCCGGAGAGATTGTAAACCCAACTAGTGAAAATGTTATTCTCTTTCGAGGAGAAGAAGCTCTCGATACCGCACTTCTCGATGACGACAATAGATTTTCTTTTTCCCTCGACTCAGTCACTGAAGGATTGCATCATTTTGTACATCGCCCGGAATCACAATATGTTTATCTGGAGAACGGAGACAGCCTTCAAATAAGGCTTAATACCTCTGATTTTGACGAATCACTTGTTTATTCAGGACAAGGAGAAGAAGTCAACAATTTCATTTTAGAAATGTATCTCAGCAGAGAAGAAGAGCAAAGTCTAATTCAGTCTCTTTATTACCTGGAACCCGGTGACTTTCAAGTGAAGATCGATTCACTCCGTACTTCTAAATTGGAATTATTTGATCAAATCCAGACCGAATTTGACATTTCACCGAAAGCTTCAGATCTGGCCAGGGCATTTGTTGAATACAGTTCCAATATATCCATGGAAGCCTATCCCTTTTATCATCGGAGGCGAAGTGGAGAAGGTGAAATACATGATTTACCCATGACTTTTTACGATTATCGTAAAAATATCAATTACAATAATCACGACTTTACCTATCTGAGACCCTACTACAATTTTATGAAGTATCACATAGGAAATCTTGCCTACAACCATTGTAAGCAGAATTGTCCGAAGGATATGAATAAAGAAGGAAGGCACTTGCATTCTAATCAGCACAAATTGTACCTCATTGACAGCCTGTTCACTCAGAAAGAACTTAGGGACAACCTTTTTAGAAGTGTAGCCATCGATTACCTCTTAAGGCACGATAACGAAGAAAACACTATCGAATTTATCGACAGCTTTAAAAAATACTCTGAAAATAATGCTCACGATGAGGAAATATACACCTTGTACCAGAGTATTCTTAAAATGCAGCCTGCAAAAGACTTGCCTAATTTCACGGTTTATTCATTCGATGACGAAGCGGTTGAGATTTCCGACATCAAACCCAGGGAGACTGTGGTCTATTACTTCTGGTCGGGTTCACAAGCCGGGCATTTTAAAAATCTGATGAAACGCGTGGCAGAACTCAAAACGGAATATCCCAATTATCACTTTATTGGCCTGAACATGAAAACCGATAAAGCCAATTGGAAAAATATGGTTAAGAGTTATAAGCTCGACCCCTCAGAACAATACTGGACCGAAGATTACGATGAAACGGTGAACACACTTATCGTTTATAATCCCAACAAGGCAATAATTGTCAAGGACGGTAAGATCGTAGATGCTTTTTCACATATGTTCCGATCCTTCTAAAGCGGAGCTAGCTCCAACTTTCCTAATTTCCTTTTTTATAATCCGCAAGAAACTTTTCTAAGCCAATATCCGTCAATGGATGCTTGAGAAGGCCTTCGATAGAAGAAAGAGGTCCGGTCATAACATCAGCTCCCAATTTGGCACAATCAATGACGTGCATTGTGTGTCTGATAGACGCGGCAAGGATTTGAGTTTCGAAACCGTAATTGTCATAAATCAATCGAATTTCCGCGATCAGGTTGAGTCCGTCTGTTGAAATATCATCCAACCTCCCCAAAAATGGCGATACATAGGTAGCTCCCGCTTTAGCTGCGAGCAAAGCCTGGCCAGGTGAAAACACTAGCGTACAATTGGTCCTGATTCCCTTATCAGAAAAATATTTCAATGCCTTTACTCCATCTCTGATCATAGGAACTTTAACCACGATCTGATCGTGCAATTCGGCCAGCTCCTCTCCTTCTTTGACCATACCGTCAAAATCAGTGGCGATCACCTCAGCAGAAACATCTCCGCTTACGATATTACAGATATCCACATAATGCTTCAGGATATTGTTTCTCCCCGTGATCCCTTCTTTGGCCATGAGTGATGGATTGGTTGTAACACCATCCAGTACGCCCAATTCCTGAGCATCTCTGATTTGGTCTAAATTGGCAGTATCGATAAAGAATTTCATATGTTCTGATTTTGATTTTTGTGTGATTAAAGACCTTCAACAATTACCTTGCAAAGCTACAATTTATAATGATTTCGAAGTAACTTCTCATAAACTTTCCCAGGCAGCAGTCTTTTTAAGACCACTGAAAATCGCTGCATAAAACTACCCACTTTATAATGGACCTTAGGCGAGGATTTTTGAATAATCGCCAGCACTTTTTCAGCTACCTGCACAGGATCACCTGCCTGTTCTACATCTTCATTTATCATTTGCAGGGTAGCGGCATATGGTTTGTGATAGGGAGAATCTTCCTTCAGAGGTGCGTGGTAGCGCCCTGCCGCAATATTAGTCTTAAAATCGCCCGGAGCAAGGGTGCATATTTGTATTCCAAAATCTTTGGTTTCTAATCGAAGAGCCTCCGTGGCGAGGTCGAGTGCTCCTTTACTAGCTGAATAAACGCCTCGATAAGGAAGTCCCATTTTTCCGGCAATGGATGTTATGTTGATGACTAAACCCTCTTTTTGTTTTCTCATCATGGGGAGGACCGCCTTGATCATATTCAACGGGCCGATGAAATTCGTTTCAAAATTGTGGAGTATAGCCTCGTTGGGGGTTTCTTCAAGGGGTCCTGTGATGCCTATACCGGCATTATTGATGAGTACATGGATAGCTCCCTCTTTTTGCTGAAGTAGGTGAAGAGCACTTACGATGGTATCGGGTTTTGTGACGTCGAGTTCCAGCAGTTGAAAATCCTTAAAATCCTGTTGTTTGCTCAGGTTTCGTGTAGTTCCGTAGACTTTAAACCCCTTTTCTTGCAAGTGGTTTCCTATGGCTCTCCCGATTCCGGAAGAACCACCCGTCACTAATACGACTTTGTCCTTCATAGGTTTGCAAAGAAACAAATAATAAGCAGCCGACCCAAAAATGAAAGGAGCGTGAAGAGCTCAACTTTGTTCAATACAGGGTACAAAAAAAGGCAAGCTACCTACATCGCACCGCTACGACCGTATACCCTTGCTGCGTTCCCACCCTGGGGGATTCTACAGGAGCTGGTCGTGTAGGACTTGCCTCATGCAAATATACAACCTTTTAATTTTGAGACAATCGTTTTAGAATCTTAAATTTATGGGGTAACTTGCCTTATAAATCTACTCTTGTCTATGAATTTCATTAAGTTCTTCACCCTTAATGTGTTGCTATTATTTTTTATAGGATGTGGGGAGGAAAGTGATCCTGCCAAACAATTTTCGCTGCAATTAGAAAAGAGAGCTAAATCCTACAAAGCAACCGATACCATCTACCCTTCTCTTAAGAACAAGAAAGACCTGCCTGTAGACGAAGTGACATACTTACTTGCCGGAAAAGAACTGGAATCTTCGGAAGAGGGTTGGATTCTCAATGCCGAAAAATTGGGATTACAACAACTTACGGCCAGAATAATTTCCGGCGAAAAGGTTTTGGAAGTTTCTGAAGATATCAAAATACTAGCGCCTCAAAGTCCGCAGTTGTACACTTATACTATCCTGAATGAATTTCCCCACGATATCACTTCCTTTACGCAAGGCCTTGAATTTTACAAGGATACTTTATACGAAAGTACAGGTTCCGGAGGAGGAGCAAAATCCTATCTGCGCAAGATCAATTACAAAACCGGAGAAGTTTTTCAGCAGGTGGATCTGGAGCCCCAATACTTTGGTGAAGGCATTACGCTGATCAATGACAAACTATATCAACTTACCTGGCAACAAAGGGTTGGCTTTATTTACGAGGCTTCTTCTCTTGATCGAATAGATCAATTCCAATACGGTAAAAGCAAAGAGGGATGGGGATTGTGCAATGATGGAAAGCAATTATTTAAAAGTGACGGAACGGAGAAAATCTGGTTGCTCAACCCTGAGACCATGGAAGAGGAAGACCATATCCAGATCGTGACTGATAAATCCATTTTTAATAAGGCCAACGAACTGGAATACGTCAATGGAAAAATTTACGCCAATGTCTGGCAAAAAGAGAGTATGATGATCATCGATGCTAAGAGCGGTGCCATTGAAGGCGTGGTCAACCTCGGTGGACTAAAGAAAAAAGTAGCTCAGCATCCGAAGTTGGATGTTCTTAACGGAATTGCGTTTCATCCTGAACGCAACACCTTCTTTGTCACCGGAAAAAATTGGGACACGCTCTTCGAGATCACCCTGCAGAAAAAAGAATAATATGGTCTTTGAGATGAAAAGAGAGGTTAGGCAGGAAGATCTGGATGAACTGGATCATGTGAACAATGTGCGTTATGTGCAGTGGATACAGGACATTTCAAAGGCTCATTGGGAAGCCCGTGCCCCACAATCCATAAGGGACAACGTTTTATGGGTGGTAAAACAGCATAAAATAGAATATCGGAATGCTGCCAAATTGGGAGATACCGTAGTGATGAAAACTCATATAGATCATTCGGCAGGAGCCATCTCGGTCAGGGTTGTGGAGATGTTTGACAGTAAAACGAACTTACCCTTGCTAAAATCTGAAACCCAATGGTGCCTGCTGAATACTAAGACCCTAAAACCCATGCGGATCTCAGAGGAGATCAGTTCGGTATTTATACAAAAGGCTAATTCCTGAATGGCTGTGATGCGTTTTGTCTTTGTTCCACTAGTTTTATTTTGCTGTCTGATATGGATCAGCTCTTGTCGGAAGGATTTCGATTACCCTCCCAGTAGCGGTCAGCTTGAGTTTTCAAAAGACACTGTCTTTTTGGATACGGTATTCAGCAATATTGGCAGTAGCACTTACAGCCTGAAGGTTTTTAACCGGACCAAAGAAGATATCGAAATCCCAAGTATCCGACTCGGTGAAGGAGCTAACAGTCAGTACCGCCTCAATGTAGATGGCCTCGCCGGAAAAGAGTTTAGCAATGTGCCGCTTTTAGCCCGTGACAGCCTGTATATCTTTATTGAAACCACATATGACATAGCCCCTGCTGCTGCAGATGAATTTCTTTACGTCGACCAGATTCTGTTCGATCAGGGAGCCAATGAACAGAGCATTCCTTTAGTCACCCTGGTAAAAGAGGCCATTTTTCTCTTTCCTTCAACTCTCGCTAATGGCAGCAAGGAGAGTCTGTTGCTGGGGCTCGACGAGGAGGGAAACGAATTGAGGATCGAAGGCTTTATCCTGGAGGATGACGAACTCAATTTTACAGCCGACCTGCCTTACGTGATCTACGGATATGCCGCAGTAGCTGAAGGTAAGGTGCTTTCGATGGCCGCCGGAACACGGGTCTTTTTTCATGAAAATTCGGGGATCCTCGTAGGAACTGGCGGGAGTCTTCAAATAAATGGTGAACTGAGTGAAGATCCTGAACTCCTGGAAAAAGAGGTGATCTTTGAGGGAGACCGACTAGAACCTGAATTTGCAGAGGTGCCGGGGCAATGGGGTACGCTTTGGATTGCGCCGGGCAGCGTAGAAAACCAGATTGCTTATCTCACCATAAAAAATGCAACTATTGGCTTGCTTGCTGAGGGTAATCCAGAGGCTTCCTCCCCTACCCTCGACATTAGTAATTCCCAGATCTATAACAGCACAATTGTAAATCTATGGGGTAGGAATACCTCTATTGCCGCTGAAAATCTGGTATTGGGTAATGCAGGCAATCATAGTTTGTTTTGTCAAAAAGGCGGTACTTACAATTTCCTTCATTCTACGATCGCGAACTATTGGAGTAATGGTTTCAGAACTGGGACGACTTTAAGGCTTAGTTCGTTTGAAACGGATAGCCAGGGAAATCAAACAGGAGAAGATCTCATACAGGCAAATTTTATTAATTGTATTGTAGAGGGAAACACGTCAAGAGAACTAAGTTTGGAGAGTTTAGAGGGGTTTGATTTCAATTTCTTCTTCTCACATTCCCTGATCAAGTTCACTGACAGCGGAGGTCAATTTTCAAATGATCCGCTGTATGACTTTGCAAATTCCATCCGGTACCAAAACCTCTTTCTCAATGCTGATCCGGATTTTACGGATCCATTCGGGAATCTATTCACGATAGGAGCTACCTCTTCGGCACTCGGGAATGCTGATCTGCAAACTGCACTTTTGGTACCCTTTGATTTGCTGGGAAAAGACCGGACAGAAGATCCTGCAATTGGCGCGTATCAGGAATAAATCGGGTTAAAACTACATGGGTTTTCTGATTTTGTAGGAATATTCTTTCTTTATAATTGATTTTCAGTATATTAGCGACTGAAACCTTAATTATTCTACGGGAAATCTATAGTGCTTTCTCACGCAGGTTTGTTAATTTTCCCACAATAAACTGTCTATGGAGTATCGTTACACCATAATTGATGCAGATGCCACTTCCAATTTGCAATTACAGCACTATCTGGAGGATCACGGCGATTTTAGCTGTGTGGATCAATCATTAGACAGCAGAGAAGGTATAAATTCCATCCTTAAATTCCTCCCCGACCTGGTATTTATCAATCTCAATGATCTGGCCATGGACTATTTTCTTATGGTCTCTGAGTTACATCAGTACATGAATGAGCTACCCCTCATTATAGGAGTAGCTAAAAGCAAAGAGTACGCCTATCACGCTATTAAAAATGGTTTCTACGATTATTGGTTGATGCCCTATAACGAATTGGATATCAGGAAAACACTTTTGCGACTCAAAAAACAGCATCCCAAAGAGGTGAGCTCTCATACCATCTGTTTAAAATCTTACAAGGACTTTCAATATCTTGATACAGATGAAATCCTTTACCTTCAGGCAGATAATAATGCTACCGACTTTATCATGAAAGACGGAAGCGTGATCAGCGCCTTTAAAACGCTTAAAACCTTTGAGCGTTCCTTACCCAAAAATTTTATCCGGATTCATCAGAGTTATATTCTTAATATGGACTATGTTTCCAGGATTAACTACGGCAAAAGCATCTGTGCCTTAAAAGAAGGTAAAAAGCAATTACCCTTCTCCAAGACCTACAAGCAAAATATAGACGGTCTTAAAAAGGTGTTGTCCAAGAACGCCATTTCTACCCTTAAATAGTAAAATTCTTACAAAAACCAGTCGTTTACTCACAGATTCCCGGTGTTTACTAAAACTCTGGCTTTTCGACAATAGTTTTTTCCGCCAGCGAATAGTTTAGTTAAAAATTAAACCACTAAAAC
>JABDQM010000089.1 GCA_013042315.1 Flavobacteriaceae bacterium
GCCTTTATGTATCGGTATTTGAGGGAAGCAAAGACAAGGATAATCTGGAGATAGATAAGGAGGCTTTGGAATTGTGGAAGGCAATCGTCCCCAAAGACAGGATCATCTATGGGAACAAAGCAGACAATTTTTGGGAAATGGGAGATCAGGGGCCTTGCGGGCCTTGTTCTGAGATCCATGTGGACATACGTTCAAAGGATGAGAAAGCAAAAATCCCGGGAGCCAAGCTGGTCAATCAGGATCATCCGGAGGTCATAGAGATATGGAACCTAGTATTTATGCAGTACAATCGGAAGGCGGATGGCTCCCTTGAATCCCTTCCTGAAAAACACGTGGATACCGGGATGGGTTTTGAACGCTTGTGTATGGTTTTACAAGGGGTTCATTCGAGTTACGATACCGACGTTTTTACTCCTCTGGTGCGAGAATTGGAACTCCTTAGCGGAAAGTCGTACGGAAAAGACACGGAAACTGATATAGCCATAAGAGTTGTGGCAGACCACGTCAGGGCCGTGGCATTTTCCATTGCCGATGGACAACTTCCAAGTAATAATGGTGCAGGCTATGTCATCAGGCGAATCCTGAGAAGGGCAGTCCGCTACGGCTTTACTTTCCTGGCAACATCAGAGCCCTTTATTTACAAATTGGTGAAGGTGTTGGTGGCGACGATGGGAGCCGCATTTCCTGAGTTAAAAAAGCAAATCGTCCTGATAGAAAATGTGGTGAAGGAAGAGGAACACTCTTTCCTTAAAACCCTGGAGCAGGGCTTGATCTTGCTGGATGAAATCATTTCTAAAACTAAAGGAAAGACCGTAGTTGGAGAAAAGGCATTTGAACTCTATGACACTTTTGGATTTCCAATTGACCTTACCAGCCTGATTTTAAGCGAAAAGGGACTGTCCCTGGATGAGGCAGGTTTTAATAAGGCCATGGCGCGGCAAAAAGAAAGATCCCGTTCTGCTTCAGAAGTTTCTAAGGACGACTGGAACATCGTTTCAGAGAAGGGAGATCAGGAATTTTTGGGATATGATCAGCTCAAGGCTGAGGTACGCCTGGTGAAATACAGAAAAGTGATCTCAAAGAAAGAAGGGGAGCAATTTCAACTCGTTTTCGATAAAACACCCTTTTATCCCGAAGGAGGTGGACAGGTGGGAGATAAGGGATATCTCGAAGTGCCTAATGGGGATGTGGTGTACATTCTCGACACCAAGAGGGAGAACAATGAGATTGTCCATTTCGCCAAAAACCTTCCAAAACATCCGGAACAGACCCTGACTGCCGTTGTGGATGAAGTAAAAAGGGCTTCTACAGAACGTAATCACAGTGCCACACATTTATTGCATCAGGCATTGAGGGAAATTTTAGGCACACATGTGGAACAAAAAGGCTCTGCAGTGCATTCGGGGCATTTGCGATTCGATTTTTCACATTTTTCTAAACTGACGGAAGAAGAAATAGATCGGGTTGAAAAATTTGTCAATCAAAGGATTCAGGAAAAGTTACCCCTGCAGGAAGAGCGCAATATCCCTATGGAAAAAGCCCTGAAAGAAGGAGCAATTGCTCTGTTTGGGGAAAAATACGGAGAGCAGGTACGAACTGTCCGGTTTGGTGACTCCTTGGAGCTCTGTGGAGGTACGCATGTGAGTAACACGGCAGACATCTGGCATTTTAAAATAGTTTCTGAAGGTGCTATCGCAGCAGGTGTCCGAAGGATTGAAGCGATCACCTCGTATGCAGTACGCGATTTTTACGAAGACAAGAACCAACAATTGGACGAGATCAAATCTCAATTGAAAAGCAGTGGAGATCCCGTGAAAGCTGTAGAGCAGTTGCTGGAAGAGAATAACGAGATGAAGAAGGAGATCGAGTCGCTGCTAAAAGACAAGGCAAGGTCCCTGAAGAGACAATTTAAAGAAGACTTAGAATCTATTGATGATTTTTATTTCCTGGCCAAGGAGGTTGATCTCGATGCGGGAGCTATGAAAGATCTTGCTTTTGAAATGGGACAAGAAGAAGATAAATTGTTTCTACTTTTTGCTTCATCTAAAGGAGGCAAAGCCCTGCTGAGTTGTTATATTTCAAAAGACTTGGTTGCGTCAAAAGGGTGGAATGCCGGTAAGATCGTAAAAGACCTTGGGCAATATATCCAGGGCGGTGGTGGCGGGCAACCCTTCTTTGCCACAGCAGGCGGGAAGAATCCGGCCGGAATACAAAAAGCGCTGCAACAGGTTCGATCCCTAATTAGCTAAGGCCATGGATCTTCAAACACAGCTGACTATAGACCAAGCCCCAACTCCAATTTCATATCAGAGTAAGGTAGTGTTACTAGGGTCCTGTTTTGCGACTCATATTGCGGCTAAACTCGCCTACTGCAAATTCAGAAGCACTGTAAATCCTTTCGGCATTATTTATCATCCTCTGGCTATTTCAAATTTGATTTCCCGTGCCTTAGACCAAAGGGAGTTTAAAAGAGAAGAATTAGTCTATCATCAGGAATTATGGCATTCTTTTGATGTGCATTCGAACATGAGCAAGTCTAACCCTGATGACCTCCTTAGCGCGTTGAACGACGAATTAAAAAACTTAAAGGAAGTGTTGGGCACTGCCACCCATCTGGTAATTACCCTGGGGACGGCCTGGGGTTACACTAAGAAGGACACAGGTATGCGGGTTGCCAACTGCCATAAAGTGCCTCGAAAAGAGTTTGATAAGACCCTTTCCAGTCCTGAAGACATAAGGAAAGACCTGAGCGCCACACTCACAGCTATTTATGAGATTAATCCCGAGATTGGTGTTATTCTCACAGTTTCTCCGGTAAGACATCTCAAAGATGGATTTGTGGAGAATCAGAGGAGTAAAGCACATTTAATTTGTGCCCTGCACGAGCTTATAGAACAATTTTCTGATCAGGGGGTCTATTATTTTCCTTCCTATGAACTGATGATGGATGAATTGAGGGATTACAGGTTTTACAATGCCGATATGGTACATCCGAATTCCCTTGCAGTAGACTACATCTGGGAAAAATTTACTTCTGGCTGTATCGATCAAAAAGCACTGCCATCGATGGGTTCCGTGAAAGAGATTCAGAGAGGATTAGACCATCGACCTTTTAATCCCGACTCTGAGGCTCATAAAGATTTTAAAGCAGCCCTTAAGGCGAAAATAGAGGCCATTAAGGAACAGTATCCTTTTATGGACTTTGAATAGTCTTAGTTGATCACCCCTGCATTATCTACCAGGCTAATTCCGTCATCGATCAAATGACCCAGACCGGGAAGTTCCTGTTTTACCGCTTGCAGGTGATCCAGAATTTCATCGGCAAATTCCTCGTCATTATTGTTTTTGGCCAGTTCGTAGAGCTCCACAGAAAGTAACCAGTCATGAGGATAATTGGCTTTTAGTTCCTTAAAGACCTTATTCCTCGATATTGTGGTATTGGTCCCTTCCCTGAATTCCCTGATCTGAAGGTAGAGCAATTGCAATTTCTTGCGTTCCGGAGAAATTACAGGCTTTATGGTAGTACTGGTCACCTTATGTGTGATCAGGTCAAAACTCGACAAGTCGGCAGGCCCGTTAAAAGCAGAGGACACCTTCTCCCCAACGGCCATATGATAAAGGCCCATGGAAGGATCGAATAAAATGGTCTCTCCGTGGGTAACGGTACAATTATTAAAGGTGATCAGAATTATTTCCCCTCTGAGATTTCGGGTGCCGGTAATAATTTCACCTTTTACTTTTATGCCCCCCTCGAATTCGAGTGTAATCTGCTCTCCCTCGTAGATATTGTATGCCTTGAGATCCCTGGGACTCATATCTTCAATAGCCAGGTTGATCCCTTTTAATTTTCCAATGGGCGATCCAAATCCGTTTGGATGATGCTTAACGCTGTGTCCCACGAGTTCCTTTTCCCTGTAAGAGAGCGCTGTAGGCCCCTCGGTCTGAATGTACACCGGTAAATTCTGATGTTCAATTACTTTTGAGAACTCGCCTGAGATCTGTAATCCCGTACTGAATTCCAGGGTACATAATTCCCGTGAAGCAATCACTTTTTTCACTCCGCTTAACCCTCCTTTTCTCAAGGCCATGGTATTGGCAAATTCTTCTAAAACCTGACTCAGAAAAGCGAAATCAGGGGTGACAAATAATTGAGGTTGCGGTTTTGTGATGTCGAAAGAAGTATGAGCAGCTTCTATGGAATAGGGCACTTTTTTTACCTTGTCGGTCATACACCAGGCGCTTTCCCCTATGGAGGACAACAGGCCTGCTCCATATATTTTGGGACGTTCTATTGTTCCGATCAAACCGTATTCCACGGTCCACCAATGCAGGTTTCTTATCAAGGCGATTTCGCTGGGTTCCCCCATATTGTTTTGAAGTTCTTCAATCTTCGCCTCGGCCTCGTCGATGCTTTCCTGAGGAGTGCCCGACGCTTCCTTGATAATAGATAAATGCCTTACTGCTTCGTATAATTCATGATCCTTGGCATTGGAAATGGCTTTACAGCCAATTTCTCCAAACCTTCGAAGGTATTCGGCGTATTCAGGATTGGCAATGATAGGCGCATGACCGGCTCCTTCGTGAATGATATCCGGAGCGGGGGTGTATTCAATATGTTCTAATTGTCTGATATCACCTGCGATGACCAAAACATTGTACGCCTGAAATTCCATAAATGCAGAAGGGGGGATAAATCCGTCAACAGCTACGGCCGCCCAGCCGATCTCTTTTAAAATCCTGTTCATCCCATACATATTGGGAATATGATCAATGGAGATCCCGGTCATTTTTAGACCATCCAGATAGGAATTGTGAGCTACTTCACTGAGGTAATCTACATTTTTACGCATCACATATCTCCAAACGGCCTGGTCGATAGCGGTATATTCCTCATAATTCTGGGGTTTGATATACTGCTGAAGGTGTTCGGGCAATTTGTCTAATATGGGATTGCTTTGATAGCTCATTTGGACATTTTAAGGTGTACTTCAAAGGTAAGAAATCGGGAACTAAAACTTGCATTTCAGCTCGCTGGTAATCTTAGGGGAATTAATAAAAAACCGCCACAAGGGGCGGTTTTTGAATTTTTAATTGGAAGCCAGAGAATTAGGCGGGTATTCCTCCATGATCTCTGTTACAAATTCCCTTATTCGCTCTTCCTTTTTATCAATATTCCTCGTATTGTTTAAGGTTCCAACACCTCGTCCCTGCCAAATTAAATCTTTGGATTTGGTATCGATAAGGTCGATATAGAGTGAGCCTTCTGTTCGGGTACTGATGTTATTTCCCCAGCCGGCGCCGCCTCCCCACATCCATGGATTCCAGAATCCCCATCCGGGACCCCAGCCCCAACCCCAGCCCCAGCCGGCGTTGTTGTAGATATCTACTTGCTCTCGTTCCTTGGTAAAGATGCTAACCAATAGATCGGGATTTTCAGATTTTACAAAGCCTTTGCTGGCCATTTCATTTTCGATGGCCCTTAGAATTCTCTTTTTATCGAGATCGGAAATCATGGCTTTGTCGATTCCGGTTTTGTAAAAGGCATAACTCTTATAGGTATTAAAATCTGCGTTGCGATCGTAGTCGGCAATAACTCTAACCGATACACATGAAGATGCCATTAGTAAAAGGGCGAAAGGAAGTAAAAACAATATTTTCTTTTTCATAATACGAACTGTTTTAGTCTAATATCTTTCTACTTTTAGGCTCAAATATCATGCCGAATCACGCTGTTCTTCTATCTTTTTCCACGAGGGTCAAAACCATACGGACAGTGTCTGCAGTTACTTTCACAGCAATAACCTCTTTTTAAATGGTATTGTTCGGTAAATACCTTATATCCTTCTTTAGAAAGGTAGAAATCTCCTTCCTCCAGGGGCAAAATCCTTTTCACGCGGGTATTCTTAAGTGTCTGAGAGTAAAATTAAAGGTTTTCCTGTTAATAAACCATTTGTGATTTCTGTATTCTGCCAATTTCCTTAAGCTTAGCCGCTCTACTAGAATGGCCTTTTATTGTGGGTAATTCGTCGAAGTTCTTTTTAAAGTTGCCGTAAAACACCTTAATTTTATGGAGTAAGTACTATTAGCGTATGGTGATAATCAGTAAATATTTTTTTTACAGGAATTATGTAGGTCTTTCACTGTGGCCTTTTATTATCCTCAAAGAGTCCGAACTTACTCAGGATAGAATTCTTATCAACCACGAACGCATTCATCTCAGGCAACAGGCCGAACTGCTAATTCTTCCCTTTTATCTTTGGTATATTCTCGAGTGGATGTGTAAGTCCATTTGGTATTTGAGTACCTACGAGGCATACAAGAACCTCAGTTTTGAACGAGAGGCTTATTTTCACGAATCGGATCCTGCTTACCTCAGTTCGCGCAGCAGATTCGGATTTATAAAATATCTTTGGTTGAAGCAACCAAGATATTAGTGGTTTTACAGACAGATACCATACTACTCCCGGAAATTCAGCAACACCAGATCAGCCTTCACCTCAGGCGGGAGGATTTGACACACCCTATGCTCTCCGGCAATAAATTCCGTAAGCTAAAATACAATGTGCAGGAAGCGAAAAAGGGCAACTGTAATACGCTCCTGACTTTCGGCGGAGCTTATTCCAATCATATCCCGGCTACCGCTTATGCCGCTTCAGCAAATGGCATGAGTTCCATAGGAATCATCAGGGGTGAAGAACTGGCTGATCGCTGGAAGGATAATCCAACGCTTGTAAGTGCTGCTAAAATGGGAATGGAATTTCATTTTGTATCACGCGAGGAGTATCGGTTGCGGGATAACAAAGACTATCAAGCAAATCTTCTCAGTGGGCACCAAGCTGCCTACCTGATCCCTGAGGGGGGAACTAATACCCTGGGGGTAAAGGGTTGTGAAGAAATCCTGACGGCTGAAGATGGTTGTTATGATATTATTTGTTGCGCTGCAGGTACGGGAGGAACTTTGGCCGGACTCAGCAATTCAGCTAGGGAGCATCAAAACATTCTTGGCTTTCCTGCTCTCAAAGGAGATTTCCTGAAAGACGATATCGGCAAGTATACAACAGAGCAAAACTGGACACTAATTACCGCATACCATTTTGGAGGATACGGCCGAGTAACAAAAGAATTGGTCGCTTTTATCAACTCTTTTAGAGAAAGGACGAAGATTCCATTAGATCCCGTTTACACCGGAAAGATGATGTACGGAATCATCGATATGGTGAAGCAGGGAAAATTTAAAAATGGGACGAAAATCCTCGCCATTCACACAGGAGGCTTGCAAGGGATTGAAGGGATGAATGGCATTTTGAGAAAAAAGAACTTACCTTTGCTCAGCATATGAGGAAGATATTTTTTATCGGAATACTAATTGTCCTGGTTTCTGCCTGCGGGACAAAAAAGCGCACTACCTACAGTAAAAAGAAATCCACTACTACCTCTGTTGAGAAGAGCAGAAGTGACAGATCCGGACAGTATCCTTTACCTGAAGACAACGGAAGATTTATGGAATTTCCCATCGCTTCTATTGAAGATTACATTGATACTTTTTCGGCAATCGCCCAGTTCGAGATGAAGGTCTATGGTGTTCCGGCGAGTATTACCCTGGCACAGGGAATTCTGGAAAGTGGTTTTGGCCGTGGAGAACTTACGCTAAAGACCAACAATCATTTTGGAATTAAATGCCATACAGGGTGGGACGGGCCCTACGCCCTTCACGATGACGATGAAAGAGGGGAGTGTTTCAGGAAATACAACCACCCCATGTATTCTTTCAGGGATCACAGTTTGTTCCTGACTACCAGATCGCGGTATGCTTTCCTATTCGACCTGAGAAAAGACGATTATAAAGGATGGGCTTATGGCTTAAAGAAAGCAGGTTATGCCACCGACAGGAAATACCCACACAAGCTCATTTCATTTATAGAAAGATACGATCTCCATGAGTTTGATAAAGCCGTGTTACAGGACAACTATGTGGCGGCAAAGAAATCATCGCGAGGGAGTTTTAAGGTTCACGTAGTGAGGGAAGGAGACACCCTCTATTCCATTTCGCGAAGGTATTTGGTTTCCGTGGAAGAACTCAAGCAACTCAATGCATTAAACGACAATATTATTTCCGTAGGACAGGAATTGAGAATACAGTCCAACAACATCAGATAATCCTATGAAGTACCAAAGAAGCAGTGCCCTTTTTAAGGAGGCACAACGCTATATTCCCGGAGGTGTGAATTCGCCTGTCAGAGCTTTTAAAGCCGTGGGCGGCACTCCTGTTTTTGTCAAGGAGGCTAAAGGAGCCTATCTCTACGATGAGGACGGCAACAGGTTGATTGATTACATTTCATCCTGGGGCCCGTTAATTCTTGGTCATGCCTATGAACCTGTTCTGGAGGCCGTAATTAAAAAGGCTAAAAAGGGCACCTCTTTTGGAATGCCTACTGAAATTGAGACCGAACTGGCGAAACTGGCGCTCTCCATGGTGCCTAACATGGATAAGATCCGGTTTGTGAATAGCGGAACGGAGGCTTGTATGAGTGCGATCCGACTAGCAAGAGGCTTTACCGGGAAAGATAAAATAATAAAGTTTGCAGGGTGTTATCACGGCCATGCCGATGCCTTTCTTATTCAGGCCGGCAGTGGTGCCGTCACCTTTGGGAGTCCTAATAGTCCGGGTGTTACTGCAGGAACGGCTAAAGACACCTTATTGGCCAGGTATAACAATCTGGGGAGTGTAGATGCCTTATTAGAGGCTAATAAGGATAATGTAGCCGCTGTGATCATAGAACCTGTGGCCGGGAACATGGGTTGTATCATCCCGGATGATTCTTTTATTCAGGGGCTGCGGGAACGATGCACTGAAAAAGGGATCCTTTTGATTTTTGATGAGGTTATGACGGGCTTTAGGCTCGCAAAAGGAGGAGCTCAGGAAGTGTTGAATATCAAGGCAGATATCGTTACTTATGGCAAGGTAATAGGTGGTGGATTGCCCGTTGGCGCTTTTGCCGCAAGAAAAGAGATCATGGATTATCTGGCCCCCGATGGCCCGGTCTATCAGGCCGGTACGCTAAGTGGAAATCCATTGGCCATGAGTGCCGGACTTGCAATGCTGACAGCACTGAATGAAAATCCCGAAGTGTTCGATAGTCTGGCTGCAAAGACTGAATATTTGCATCAGGGAATCGAGCGTGTTCTCTCCGACAACGGTATTACTCATCAGATCAATCGGTTTGGTTCTATGCTTTCAGTGCATTTTACGGAGGAACCGGTAAAAGATTTTGAGGGCGCGATAAAAGGGAACAACGATTCTTTTAAAAAATATTTTCACGGGATGCTATCAAAAGGGGTTTACCTTCCCCCAAGTGCCTTCGAGAGTTATTTTCTCAATGATGCGCTTTCCTATGCCGATATTGATTTTACCTTAGAAGGATTGACACAGATAGTTTCTGATTTAAAATAAAAAAGGGCCTGTGCGGCCCTTTATTCTTTTTTAGTTTCTACCTCGGCGGTGTTCGCCTTTTTTGTGGCCTTTTCCCTGTCCTTGTCTTTTACCTTTTTTGTGGTGCATCACCTTCTCCCATTTTTCGAACTGTTCCTGATTGAGGATAGACTTGAGCTTCTCCTTGCCGGCGATCATATGATCTAAACGCTCACTCTGCATGCTAAATCGTTCATCGGCACTGAGTTCCTTTTTGGAATCTTCTGATCTGTCTTTTTTTCTAGCCTCCATCTTCTCCTGTCTGAGGCGGGCGTTTTCCAAATGGAATTCCTGGATTTCTTCCTGCTGAGCTTTCGTAAGGTCTAGCGCGAGGGTCATCTTTTTGGTCTGCAATTCAGCCATTTGTTCAGGCGTTAAGGGATCTTCCGCATGGCGTGGTCCTTGTCGGTGCCCTTCTTGGGCAGCGGCACTAATACTGGCTACGGTAAACATAGCGATAAGAATTTTTTTCATGTGTTATTAATTTAAGTTATACCCTTATGACCAGAGGAGATTCAAAAGGTTTAGTGCAAAAGCTCGATTTAAGATGAATTTAACTCCCTGCACTATTCCATACAAAAAGCCCGCTTGATAGCGGGCTTTAGTTTGATTTGGGGAATATGAAAAAGGCAATTGTCTACAAAGGCTTATCTGTATCCTGATCAAGATCTTCTGCTTGTGTTTGAACGAGCTGCATCTCTTCTGAGGTGGGTTCGTTCATACTTGATTCCATTTGCCCGTAGATAACTACTGAAACAACAAAACAAATCAGGTAGATCAGACTTTTTACTTTATAAGACATGATTTGGGGTTTTTTATTTACACTACTAATATAGTCCTTAGAAGGAGGCAGTTTTGAGGAATGTTGTGCAGTGGCAGGTCTGCTGTGGTGAAAAGGCAAAAAGTTGTGGTAAACAGAGAAAATAGGGATAGTCAGAAAATAAAAAAAGGTACTGCTCATAGATGAAACAGTACCTTTTAAAGATCGATAAGTTATTCCTTAACTAGGATCAAGGATCTTTTCAATGCGTTTTGCAATGTCCTGTAAGTGAAATTTGCTCATTCTGTCTGAGGTACGGTTGGCAGCTGTTAAAGCTGCAGATCTCAGCGTTGTGAGTTCAGCGCGAGCTATGGACCTGAGGTCAGACTGACTAGTGTTCACCGCAGTTGATTTTCTATATCCGCCAAAGTCAGGTAGTTTCCGCTGGTTTTCAGCATTCATGATATACTCCAGTCGATCTACATAAGCTTTCTGCAGATTCCTGCGATAGGTATCTATAGTTCTTCCGTATCTGAGCTCAGACCAAATCCCGCTTCGAAGGTCGGTCATAAGGTCGAGCAGCGAATAAGCCTCATTGCCATGAATCGCTTCGTATTCAACCAACCTGGCCATTTTACCCAAGCTCATCAGATTATTCAGCGCTCTAACCTGCAGTGCTCTTAATCGTTCTACAGAACCAGAATACTCAATCTTCGCAAATAGATCTGGATTGATCAACCATTCCGGTGTTTCGAAGAGCTGTTCGTGTAAGAAGGATACACAATTCTCCATGTGTTCCTTTGGAACATAAGTGTAAACTGCACCTTCCTGATCATAAGTCTTGTGATTCTCGTACACGCCACCAATATTGTTGGAAACATGACCCATATATCTGTTGAATTGAGAAAGAACTTGTCCATACAAGGTTTCGAGGTCGTCGTAATTCTTTCCGTCCTCTTTGGTCCATTCAATCAAGTTAGGGACTATGCGTTTAAGGTTGGCAATTCCATATTCACTGGCGAGGATGGCGTTGTCTCCAAGGTCTTCAGTTTGCGAACTGGGATCTACCACATCACCCGCCTGCTGGTGTCCAAAACGATATAAAGGATCTCCGGCATGTTCTAAGATCCAGGAATCCAGGATAGATTTTTCATCTTCTGCCGATGTCCCGGGGATAGGTCTGTAACCCCATTCGATAGCGTATTTGTCATAAATACCGATGTTCGGCATCAGGGCTACATCACCATCTTCAGGTTGAGCCACGTAGTTAAAACGGGCATAATCCATAATGGATGGGGCTGTTCCGTATTTCTTTGTAAAGGATTCTGAACGAAGGGAATCGACAGCATAAGCTACGCTACTCCCCATATTGTGAGGTAACCCTAGGGTGTGTCCCACTTCGTGTGAGGAGACAAAACGAATCAGTCTTCCCATCACCTCATCCTTAAATGCAACGCCACGTGCCTCAGGGTTGATGGCAGCCGTTTGCACGAAGAACCAATTGCGTAAGAGTGTCATCACGTTGTGATACCAGTTGATGTCAGATTCTAGAATCTCGCCACTTCGGGGATCACTTACGTGAGGTCCGTTTGCATTAGGAATAGGTGAAGCCAGGTATCGCACAACTGAATAGCGCACATCTTCCGGTGACCAGTCGGGATCTTCTTCAGGAGAAGGTGGATCTTTTGCGATAATGGCATTTTTAAAACCTGCGGCTTCAAAGGCCACCTGCCAGTCTTCTATCCCTTGTTTGATAAAGGGCACCCATTGTTCAGGTGTTGCCCGGTCTACGTAATATACGATAGGCTTTTTGGGTTCAACCAATTCACCATTTTTGAATTTTTCCATATCCTCATCCTTCACTTCCAGTCTCCAGCGATCCAAAAATGTGATGGTCTTGCTTTCTTGTGCATCAAGGCCGTAATCTACCTGCCCTCTCGCAAACCAACCTACGCGCTTGTCGAAATAACGACGCTTCATCGGTTCTGCTGGAAGCAGAATCATAGAATTATTGATCTCGATGGAAATGGATCCTAAACTCTGATTGGAAGGCGGACTCCCTGCGTTGTATGTTTTAACGTGCCTGGCTTCTATATTGAGGGGGTAGCTCTTCAGCGATTCCAGATAACTCCTGTCTGCATCCAAGCGAGTTGCTTTATAGCGCTTCTTTAAACGGTCTGGCATTCCCAGGGCCTGGACATCTTTGGTAAAGAGTTCGTCTACCTGAATGACCGTGGCGGGATTCAGGGAGTCTTTTTTAAAGGCTTTGATGTCAAAGGAATAAAGAACGGGTTCAAAGTTAGAATTAACAACAGCCTCGTGTACCGGGAGAGAATCGGCAGCAACAACGTCGTAACTTACTACCCTAAGGAGCACCTTTTTCGGTTTCTTTTCCCACCTCAATACTTGCGTATTGATCTTTCCTCCACCAAAACCTATACCTGATGCGGTTTTGGAGATCCGACTTACCATAAGCATCTCACGGTTGAAGAGCGAATCGGGGATTTCGTAAAAGTGGGAGTCATCGACAACGTGAACATCAAATAGCCCGGAATCGGTTACTGCTTCTTTGGTGATCACCTTATCATAAGGTTCCGGATCACCTTTCTTGGTTTTTGCCGCCGGTTTTGAAGATTCGGCTTTTTTCTTCTTTTTGAAAAGTTGTGCGTCTGTACTTTGAGAGTATCCGGCAACTAATAGAATCACTAGGATCTTAGGGAGTAATTTTTTGAGCATTTCCTGACTTTTTAAAATTGAATTTTCCAAAGAACCGAAAAATTAACCAAATGATCTGTTAAGGTTTTCATAAGTAGAGCACCCCTTAGACATATTAATCAGGAGGTTAGGAGATAAGGAAAAACAGCAACTTTGAGGATTTTAATACCACTTCACAAAATGGAATTTGACGATAAGAGAATTGTTAAACCTAAGCCAAGGATGTAACATTAAGTTTTTTTTGGAGTCTTATAAACATAGAATAACAATCATCAAATCAATCTAAAAATGAACAAATTATTAATCCTATGTGGAATGGTTTTCCTGGGGATTACCTCCACGCCGCAATCATCTTTTCCCGATGAAGTCCAACTCGAAACTGAAACAAACCCGGTAATTCTTTTAGAAGAGAACATCGT
>JABDQM010000091.1 GCA_013042315.1 Flavobacteriaceae bacterium
TTTCACCTTGTGGGGAATTCGCATGCCTATATCAGCAGCTTGCTCGATGAGGTTCTAGAAGTAGAATTACAGCGCGATTCAGGATTTAGTTCTTTTCTTTCCGTTTGGGAAAAGAACAAAAGCAAATGGAGCATTCCGGCCCCGGAAAATATGGATGCTGTTCAACTAATGACCATTCACAAAGCGAAGGGCCTTGAATTTCCCTTTGTGATATTTCCCTTTGCAAACTCAAACATATATGAAGACAGAGGCACGAACCTCTGGGTACCTGCGCTTGACGAGGCTCTAACCGGTTTCGATCATATCCTCGTCAGGAAGAAGAAAGATATGACGCTTTACAACCAAGAGTCTGAAATTCTCTACGAAGAAGAGCGGCATAAAATGGAACTCGATGCATTTAACATCTTATACGTCGCCTTAACCAGGGGCGTACAAGGAGTCTTTATCGTCTCAGAAATGGACCTCAACAAAAAAGGAGAGGGCAAGTCAACTCACTATTCCGGACTATTTATCAATTACCTCAAGGAATTGAGACTTTGGGATGCAGATAAATACCAATATGATTTCGGGGAATTGAGATATGTTAAGTCGACTTCCACCCTAACTTTCAAAGAAGAAGCCATACCTTATATATATACCACCAAATTTGAAGGGAAATTAGAACTCAGCACCAGCGCAGGGGAGTTATGGGGATCATCTCGAGAGCTAGCCATATCTCAAGGCAATTTGCTGCATTACGGAATGAGTATAGTTGAGACGGCAGAAGACATTGAAGCAGCAGTAGAAAATTTGATAAACAATGGAGCTATTGTAACAACTGAAAGTGAGAGCTATCGGGAGCTATTCAGCAATATTGTACATCATCCCTTATTGTCACGTTTTTTCAGTGCAGAGAATAAAGTTAAAAACGAAAAATCCATATTTGCAGAAAATGGGGTAATTTTGCGCCCGGACAGGATGGTCTTCAATGGAAATAAAGTATCTATTTTAGACTATAAGACAGGAGATCAGAAAACTTCTCATGTCAATCAGCTGAATTCTTATGGCGATGTGCTGAATTCCATGGGATATACGGTTGAACACAAAGTCCTGATTTATGTAGAAGATCAAATTAAACCTATATTCATATAAATATGTATAGCAGTATTCAGAAATATCTAAAGGAAGAATTAGAAGCCATAGAAGAAGCAGGGCTTTACAAAAAAGAACGAATAATTACTTCGCAACAGGATGCGGTGATAAGAATTTCCACCGGGCAGGATGTGATCAATTTTTGTTCAAACAATTACCTGGGGCTTTCGTCCCATCCCGAAGTGGTTAAAGCGGCTAAGGATACCCTGGACAGTCACGGATTTGGAATGTCGTCGGTGAGGTTTATTTGTGGGACCCAGGATATCCACAAAGAACTCGAAGCCAGAATTGCAAATTATTACGGAACAGAAGACACCATCTTATACGCTGCGTGCTTTGATGCCAACGGAGGGATTTTTGAACCCTTGCTTTCTGCAGAAGATGCGATCATTTCCGATTCCTTAAACCACGCTTCCATTATAGACGGGGTGCGTTTGTGTAAAGCAAAACGCTATCGGTACGCAAATAATGATATGGCGGATCTGGAAAATCAGCTCAAGCAAGCCAATGAAGATAACGCGCGATTTAAATTGATCGTAACAGACGGGGTCTTCTCTATGGACGGACTCCTGGCTTCGCTTGATGAAATTTGTGATCTCGCCGAGGCCTATGACGCCATGGTAATGATAGACGAGTGCCATGCCACCGGATTTATAGGAACCACCGGAAGAGGTACCCTGGAGGAAAAAGGAGTAATGGATCGCATCGATATCATTACAGGAACACTTGGAAAAGCCCTTGGAGGTGCTATGGGCGGGTACACAACCGGCAAGAAGGAAATCATTGATCTGCTGAGACAGCGTTCGAGGCCCTATCTCTTCAGTAACTCACTTGCCCCATCTATTGTAGGGGCCAGTATTAAGGTATTCGACCTCCTTGAAAAGAGTACAGATCTCCGGGATAAGTTGGAAAGCAACACTCAATATTTTAAAAAGGGAATGAAGGATGCAGGATTTGATATCATTGACGGAGACTCTGCAATTGTTCCGGTAATGCTTTACGATGCGAAATTGTCTCAGCAAATGGCAGATATGCTATTAAAAGAGGGAATATATGTGATCGGCTTCTTTTATCCTGTGGTTCCCAAAGGAAAAGCACGTATTAGAGTTCAGCTGTCTGCAGCGCATACAAGAGCCCATTTAGACACAGCGATTAGAGCCTTCACAAAGGTGGCAAAAGAGCTCAAAATACTCTAAAACGTACTGTTCTCAGGGGAATACAGTAAAAAAAAAAGAAATTGATTTTGTTAATAATTCTTAACAACTTACATTTGCAGCTAATAAACACTTAAACTTAAAAATTTGAACATGAAACAGCTTAGCAGATTATTGGTTGTTAGCCTACTTCTTATAGGGTTTAACAACGTTCAAGCGCAGGATGAGAATAATCCGTGGCAAGTTAGCTTTGGTGTAAACGCGATAGATGTTTATCCTACTAATGACCAAGACGCCGCTTACCCAACAGGTACTTTATTCA
>JABDQM010000092.1 GCA_013042315.1 Flavobacteriaceae bacterium
CCTCAATAGGTGGGTCTTTGAAGAAAGCAGAGACAGATAGGGATACTATAAAATTAAGCAACATCGCCACAGTTCCAAAGCCTTCAGGCGAAATTCCAAACCACCAGTCTGATGAATCACCCCCGCCAAACATATCAAACTTAAATCTCAGCATATAGTACAGCATTATGGCTATCCCCGTTACCATTCCCGCTGTAGCTCCTTCCTTGTTCATCTTTTTGTAAAATATTCCCAGAATGATTGCAGGAAAGAACGATGCTGCCGCAAGCCCAAAGGCAAGGGCTACCGTAGCCGCGACAAAATCAGGTGGATTGATGCCAAAATATCCTGCAATACACACGGCTATTACGGCAGAGATCCTTGCGAGGACAAGTTCGTATTTATCAGAAATATCGGGCTTCCATTGCTTTTTAATGAGGTCGTGGGAAATGGCTGTGGAAATTACCAATAATAAGCCTGCAGCAGTTGAAAGGGCCGCCGCAAGGCCACCGGCTGCAACTAGTGCAATTACCCAATTGGGCAGATCGGCTATTTCGGGATTTGCCAGAACAGTGATATCCGGGTCCACCGTAAGCTCATTCCTATCAGGATCTCCAACGTACTGAATTCGCCCGTCCTGGTTTTTATCATCAAATACAATTAAGCCTGTGGTTTCCCATTTCCGAAACCATTCCGGCATTTCTTTATAAGGTTGATCACTGACGGTTTCTATAAGATTGGTCCTGGCAAAAACTGCAACTGCCGGGGCTGTGGTATACAGAATGGCGATAAAGAGTAAGGCATAGCCCGCTGATTTACGGGCATCACGCACGTTGGGAACTGTAAAAAAACGAACGATCACATGCGGTAAACCCGCGGTTCCCACCATCAAGGCAGCGGTGATACAAAAAATATCCACAGTTGATTTGGAGCCATCCGTATAGGCCGTAAAACCTAGGGCTTCAGATAGCCCGTCTAATTTGTCCAGGAGGGAAACTTCTTCTCCCAGCACCTGGCCACCCATTCCCAGCTGGGGGACCGGATTTCCTGTCATTTGAATGGAAATAAAAATTGCAGGGACCATAAAGGCAAAGATCAGAACGCAGTATTGTGCTACCTGGGTGTACGTAATACCCTTCATTCCCCCGAGGACAGCATAAAACAAAACAATGATCATCCCGATGATTACCCCCGTATTTATGGGTACTTCAAGAAAACGGGAAAATACCAATCCAACACCTCTCATCTGTCCCGCCACGTAAGTAAAGGAAACCAGGAGGGCACAAATAACAGCCACAGTCCGTGTTATATTGGAATAGTAACGATCTCCTATAAAATCGGGTACTGTAAATTTTCCAAATTTTCTCAGGTAAGGGGCGAGAAGAAGAGCGAGAAGAACGTATCCACCTGTCCAGCCCATCAAATAAACCGACCCGTCGTAACCGGTAAAAGAGAGGAGGCCTGCCATCCCTAAAAAAGATGCTGCAGACATCCAATCGGCTGCCGTTGCCAAACCATTGGCCAGAGCAGGCACGTGCCCTCCGGCAATATAAAAGTCGCTGGTAGAGGACGCCCTCGACCAGATAGCGATTCCAATATATAGGGAAAATGAAATGACGACCAGAAGGAGCGTCCAACTCTGTACGTCCATATCTTAGTTCATTAATTTGAAGCTCTCATTGTTCATTATATCCGTATTTCTTATCGAGCTTATTCATAAGGCGTACATAAATAAAAATGAGAAGTACAAAGACATAGATTGCGCCTTGTTGCGCAAACCAAAAACCGAGGCCAAAACCGCCTATTTTAAATGTGTTGAGGTAGTCCTTGAGGAGAATTCCAGCCCCAAAAGACACAGCGAACCAAATAGAGAGTAATATCAGAAGATATTTCAGGTTCTCTCTCCAATAAGCTTTTGCCTTCTTCTGAGGGTTATCCATAGTCGTATTAAATCCGGCTAGGGAACAAAATACTAAATAAATTGGGATTTGCAGAGGCGATTACGGCCTAAACTACTTTGAGACTAAAGGCAGATTACTGGCCCAGGGGATTCGCCTGAAATTCCTGTATTTCGTCAGCCGTACTTCGAACGCTTATTTCAATTGGGTTACAGCAGACTTCGCAGTCCTCAACATAGGTCTGGTAAGATACAGAGGTGTCTAGCAGCATAGAAATCTCCTCCCAGCAGTAAGGACATTGAAAGAAATGCTCAAGCATATTGAATTCTAAAGTTCTACGTTTAAAAGTTGACCTGTTAACTGAAGGAGCTGCAATTCTGCCAGCTTGGCATCGTATTTCGCAAGATTCTTGTTCGTCAGGGCATTCAGGAGATTGATCTGGGCCTGGCGGAACTCTATAGAGGTAATCCTACCTAATTGAAACTGCTCCCGGGATCGATCAAAATTATTTTCATTGGTGATCACGTTTTGCTCCTGTATAGCGTAGATATTTAATCTGTTCTCATAAAAATCGAGTGCATTGAGGATATCCCTGTCTACCTCCAGCTCCACTTGTTTTTTAAGTAATTCCTGGTTCTTAAAAGCGATTTTAGCATTCTTCACCCTCACAGCCGTTCCACCGCCATCAAAGAGATTCCAGGTTAACCGAGCACCTAAATTAAGATTATAGGTGGTATTATTAACACCAGGGAAGAAGGCAGAGGCGGCACTTTGATTGAGATTCCATCCGTAGGACCCTGTGAGGCCAATGTTTGGCAAATACCCGCTTCTACTCACCTTGATATCATAATCATTGATCATCAGGTTTTTCTCCGTTTGTAAGATGGCAACATTATTCTGTTTTGCCTGGGCAACATAATCATTCAATTGCAGGCTTGGGATAAAGGTCACTACCGTATCTACTTCAAAAACCTCATTTAAACTTTGGTTGAGAACCACGTTGAGATCCCTTTTCGTATTCGCCAGTTGTTGTCTGGCATTAAGTAGGTTGATACTGTCATTGGTAACGTCAACCTGGGCATTTAAGATATCCAATTTTGTGTTCTGCCCATATTCAAAAGCGTATTCTGCCCTAGTAATCCTATCCTTAGAAATTTCCAATGCCTGTTGAAAGACATAGACATTCTCCGTTAGTCGAGCCACTTCAAAATACACACTCAATAACTGAAGTATAGTATTTTCAATGGTTTCCCTGGCCTGTAGTTCCGATAGCTCATACTGTTCTTTCAGACTCTTGTAATTATACAATCGCCCAAGGCCATCGAATAAGGTATAGTCTAAAGTGAGGCCCGAATCGTAGCGCTGTGCCTCAGCCTGGTCTATGACCACATCTGGTCTCGGATCTCCGTTTTCGAGGAATTGGCCCGGGAATTCAATGGTAGAGTCATCCCTGTTGTAGCTTGCTCCTGCACTTGCCGAAAGAATAGGGAGAAAACCCGAATTCAGTATACTTTGGTTATTATCCGCTATCTCAACCTGGTTTCTGGCTACCTGGATCCCAAAATTATTCTCCAATGCCAGGTCAACCGCTTTCTGTTTCGAAAGGGCAGGTTGCTGAGCCATAAGTTGGGATGCTCCAAAAATACTTGTGAGGAGCAAAAAGGTAAGGTAACTTCTTTTCATTAATCTGTTTCTTCTATTTCGACCGACTTCTTTTTATTCCGCCTCGATTTGTGCTCTGGTATTACCGGCACATTACCATTGGTCGCCATGTCTAGTTTCTCTTTGAGCTTGGATTCCTGGACCTGCTCCTTTATAACGCGTTCCACAGATTCCTTGTCTACTTTTTCGCCTGTTTTCAGCCAGGCAATATTAGCTTTGGCCGTATTGATAGATGAGAGAAGTAAAGGCAACAACAGCAGGGTTAGAACCGTGGCGATTCCAATTCCATAAGAGATCGATATAGCCATAGGCTTTAAGAACTGTGCTTGTCTGCTTTTCTCCAACAACAGAGGCGCTAGTCCGGCAATGGTAGTCAGGGAGGTTAAAAATATAGCCCTGAACCTAGATTTACCTGCTTCGTACAAGGCGTCATCGAACTTCATGCCCGCCCTTAAATAAGAATTGAATTTTCCGATCAAGACCAGGCCGTCATTTACCATAATTCCTATCAAAGCAATAATTCCTAGAGCAGATAATACGTTAATGGGGAACCCGTGAATGTAATGGCCCCAGGCAACACCTACAATACTAAAGGGAATCATCGATAGCAGGATAACAGGTTGACTATAAGAACGGAAGGTGAATGCGATCACTGCAAAGATCAGAAAAAGCACCACCGGAAAGACCTTGTTTGCTGAACTCGATAATTTCTGTGCTTCTCGGTTCTGTCCTTCATAAGAAACAGACAATGCAGGGTATTTAGCCAGCAGATCCGGAATAAAATTTCGTTGCACATCCAATAGTATATCCGTAGCACTTTCATTTGGGTTTTCAAGATCAGCTTCTACTCTGATTTCGCGCTGCCCGTCTAAGTGACTGATAGATTCATCACCCCTGGCAATGGAATAAGTAGCGATTTCAGAAAAGGGAACCCGCTGACCGGTTGGGGTAAGTATCCTCATATCATCCAGGTCTGAAATAGATGATCTGTTCGATTTATCATAACGAACCCATACCCGAATTTCATCCTGCCCCCTTTGGAAACGCTGGGCCTGAGCGCCGAAAAAGCCCGATCTTACCTGACTCATAACCTGCTGTAGGTTGAGGCCAAGGGCGTAGGCGTTTTCTTTTAGTTCTATATCCAGTTCTTTGATTCCTTCTGGATCAGTATCTGTTATATCGCGTAACTTGGAATTGCCTTCCAGGTAAGCGCGCAGTTCTTCTTTTGCATCTTCGAGTTGTTCATTGTCATTCCCCAATAAGGCGATAGACACCGGACTTCCACCAAAATTACCTCCGGAACCAAATGTGAGACGCTCCACCCCGTAGACATTTCCAACCTCTTCCCTGATAGCATTGGTGATTTCAGGAGATGGGAAATCGCGTTCTTCTCCCGGAAGTAGATTCACACTGAGAGAGGCCTTATTATTTCCCGGGCCTACTCGTTTTATAATATTTTCAACTACTTGCAAGTTTCCGGTTTGCTTTGCTGTAAAATCGTCATTTACTCTCCAGGCTGCGGCCTCAACCCTGGAAATAATATCTTCGGTGATGTCGGGATTTGTTCCCTCCGGCATAAGAAGATCTATACTCACCCTGTCACTGGCAACACTTGGAAAGATCGTCACCCTAACAATACCAGACATAATGGAAGCTATCGTAATCACCAGAAGACTGGTAAAAATAGAGAAGCTGATAAACCTGTGATTGAGAACAAAATGTAAAGCCGGACTATACACATTGTCCCTTAGATAACTCATTACCCTGTCCCCCACTTTGTTGAAAGTCCGCAGTTTAGTAAGGAATTTGTCAATTCCCTTCTGATTTGCTAATTCCTCCGGACTCTGGCGTACCAGGGCTTTGGAATGCGCAATATGCGCCGGAAGAATGATTAGGGCTTCAAATAAAGACACGATCAAGGTCAGAATCACTACCGTGGAGACTTCTCCGAAAAACTCACCAATCCGACTGTCTAAAAAGAGAAAGGTAGAAAAGGCGAGGATAGTTGTAATTATCGCAGATAGAATGGGAGGAATCACTTCCATAGTCCCATCTATGGCCGCCTGAACCGGAGATTTTCCTTTTTCATAGTGTTGATATATGTTCTCTGAGATCACAATTCCGTCATCTACCAGGATACCAATGACAATAATCATCCCAAATAAAGAAAGGATATTGATCGTGACTGAAAACATCCCGGCGAAAATGAACATCCCCAGAAATGATATAGGTAAACCAAAGGCCACCCAGAAAGCGAGTCGTGTATTCAGGAAAAACGAAAGAAAAATAAGGACGAGAAGTATCCCTATAGCGCCGTTCTCTATCAGCAATGCTGTACGTTGCTTCAGAGAAATAGAAGCGTCTGAAACCACGTCTAACTTAACATTATTATGAGTAGCGTTATACTCCTCGATGTAAGCATTTATTTTTTCTGCTGTAGGAATAAGATCCTCATTGTTGGTATTACTCACCTGCACATTCACAGAAAGGTTGCCGTTGAAAAAAGATACATTGGGGGTTTCTGAGAATCGATCCCTGACTTCAGCTACATCACTTAGGCGAATAATATTTCCGGAGGCATCAGAGCGAACCACGAGATTGTTTAATTCATCCCCGTAGTACGATCGGTTTCTAGCTCTGATCAGGTAGTCTTCCTGCTCTGTCTTTATCTCCCCACCGGTAGAAAGAATATTGCTTTGCCCAACTGCCTGAGCTACTTCCTCAAAACTGAGATTATAGGCGAGTAGATCGCTTTCTCTCACAGCAATTTCTATTTCCTCTTCGGGATAACCGGATATCTCGATCTGTGAAATGCCGTCCATAGCCCTGAGATCGTATTCAATCTTACGCGTGATCTGTTTGAGGTTTGCTAATGAAATCCCTTTCCCGTTTACGGCAAAACTGATAGTGGGTCTTATAGATTCTTGTTTGGCGACCACCAACGGTTCCATTCCCCCGGGAAAATTTGGAACCCGGTCTACTGCATTTTTTACCTCGGTCAGAATAACATCGATATCTTCATCAGAATCGATTTCCACTGTGATGCTTCCTCCATTCTCTCTGGAAGTAGACGTAACCCTTTCTATCCCTACAAGGCCCTTGAGATTATCCTCAATTTTCAAAACAACACCTTCTTCTATCTCCAGAGGCGCTGCTCCCGGGTAGTTCACACTGATGGTTATTGTTTGAGAATCGATAAGTGGGAAAAAAGAAGACCGCATTCTCAATGCCCCTACGATTCCAAAAACCACAAAGGCAAGGATGAACACATTAACTGCGACATCAAACCGAATAAAATAACCTATGATCTTGCGCATCTTATGGAAGTTGATTGAAGTTGGAAGCAGAGGCCATATTCGTGGTATCCCTGTACGTTTTGACCACCATTCCGGCATAAGCGCCGGGTACAGGCCTTGATAGTATCACTGTGCCATCTTCGACATCGTTTAGCACGACAGTCTTATCGGAAAAATAAACCGGTCTTACGGTGAGGATGTCCAAAATACTATCCCTTACGATATAGATTTCCTTCTGATCATTTAATAACTTTCGCGATATTTCAAAAGCGTTCTCCTCACTTCGCCCTTCTATCCTCGCCTCCAGATACATACCTTCTTTTACACGAGGATCTTCAACATCTATAAAAACAGAAACTGTCTGAGATTCCTGATTTACCGAGGCATTGATCCGTGCCACTTTGCCTACAAATTCCTGAGTTCCTTCAAGATTTTTTAGATCTACTTCTTCCCCAACTTTGAGGAAATCACTGTAGGACTTATTTACCGCCACCTGCAACTCATAAATCTTCGGATTAATAAACTCACCCAGCTTTTGGCCGGGACGAATAAGGCTTCCTTCAGTTACCAAAGCTTCCGTGAGAACTCCATTAAACGGAGCTCTTAAAATATATTTCGACAACCTCCTTTCGAGGTTTTTAACATTGTAATAGGTAGTCACGATATTCCTTCCACTGATAAAATATCGTTCTTTTTCTGAAGTGATCTCTGGCAGTTCTGGCGTGCTTTTTTCAAGATCAAATCCCGAGAGGTATGCCTGCCACTTGGGATATGCGTCAGGATAATCTAAACGCAGATCAGGCATGGCCGCTGTAATTAGATTGTAGAGGTTACTTTTCGCACTTTGGACCGATGCAGCATATTCATCGGCATCTATACGCATCAGAATTTCTCCGGTTCTGAAAGCTTGCCCAGGCTTAAAAGGGTAAGTGCTATATCGAAAGATTCCCTGTACCTCAGAATAGAGTTCAACTCTTTCTTTGGCAGCGAGGTTTCCGTTTGCAGGAATAACTATGGGAATAGTACTGTTGACAACAGTATCTACGAACACCGTTTTTATTTCTTTGGGTGATGTAGGCCTTTTAACCTCTTCCGCAGATACAAGTACGTAAGCCACATAAACGGCCAAGGCCAAAATAACTACTCCGAGGGAATAGAGGATTGTTTTTCTCATTAGGTGTTGGTAACTAGGGTTATGTTGAACGACAAAACTATTGATTTGTTCAGTTAGGGCGAGTTAAATAAAACCTAAAGTGTTAAAACCCTCTTCACTGATAATCAATAAAAAAGAGGTGTCTCCACACCTCTTTTTTGATAGCTAACCAACTTAAAATTGACTAATCATGATCAGGATCATCCTTGTCTTCTTCGAAAACAGGCATAGCAACCCGAGTTTTCTTAAAGTCGACCTCCTTAAAGTTCAACTTAGCGTCGTCTTTGTCGTAATCAAAGACAAGGAATTGTTTTGTATTCATCCCTTCAAGGTTTTTGAGGGAGTTGAATTTGTTATTTTGAATCTGTAGTATTTCCAGGCTGGCTAACTGACTGAATTCTGTAGGAATTTCTCCATCCAGTTGATTGTTGGCAAGGATGAGCTCCTTGAGTTCTACCAATTGTCCAAATTGTCTGGGTATAGATCCTTCGAGCGTATTTTCAAAAAGTCCAAGGCTTTCCAAATTGGTCAATTTTCCCAAGGACTCGGGAATTGCACCTTTCAGGTTATTACTTGACAGATTCAGCACTTTTAATCGGCCTAACTGCCCCATACTTTCAGGGATACTTCCCGAAAAGAAATTATTAAAAGCTGTCAATTCTTTGAGGTTGGTCAAATCACCAAGAGACTCGGGCAACTCACCTTTAAATCTATTCATCTCTATTTTTAGGATCTCCAGCTTTTCCATTTTGGCGATTGCCTCGGGTAATTCTCCCGTGAGTCCGTTGAATGCAAGATTGAGTACTTTAAGGTGTGATAACTTAGCCAGTGAAGCAGGCAGAGAGCCTTTTAGATTATTCCTAAACAAGTTGATCTCAACCACATGACCGTCTGCAACCTTTACTCCGTACCAGGTATCAACCGGGGAAGATAAATCCCACGCTCTAACCCATTCTTGACCATTAGTGCTTTCGTAAAGATCCTGAAGTGCCTTGAATTCTCCTTTAGACACCTTTGCGGTTGCCAGGAGGCCAAAGCTCAACATCAAGAAGGAAAGGAATAGTGTTTTTTTCATTTTATATTTCTTTTCAAACTTCAGACAGTTGACTTACAACAAATCTGATAAATGAGTTAAGAATTACCTTACAAATATAGTTGAAAGTAGAGATTACTTACCTATTTTTCCGACGAACGGGTCTATTTTGTTGTGAAACCCTGAATATTTGTGGTAAAACAAAATTGGGATTTCTAAATATTCCTACCGCCTTAGTCCTCAAGTTGTAAGGTAAGTTCTTCCCATTGCTCCATAAGCGATTCGAGCTGCTTTTTCTTTTTTTGGTAGTGATCAAAAAAATTGGGCTGGGCAATGGTCTGGTCATAGTTCATCAGCAAATCGTGATCGATCTCCGAAATTTCCTTTTCCAAACTACTAATTTTACTTTCTACCTGACTCAACTTATTCTTCAGGGTTTTTAATTTTTTCTGATCCCGATAAGGTTTCTGAGACTTTTCTGCGGGCTTTTGATTTTTCTTCTGCTCTGATTTCTTTTCAATAGCCCTGAAATCATTCGCTTTGCGCTCTTCCAGAAAATAATTGATGTCCCCCAGATATTCCTTGATCTTCCGGTCCTTGAATTCGTATACCCTGTTCGTAAGTCCTTGCAGAAAATCCCTGTCGTGAGATACAACAATCAAGGTTCCCTGAAAATTGATCAAGGCTTGTTTGAGGACGTTTTTAGATGCAATATCCAGATGGTTGGTGGGTTCATCCATCACCAGGACATTGAAGGGCTGTAATAGCATTTTGGCCAAGGCCAGCCTGTTGCGCTCACCCCCTGAGAGTACCTTAACGTATTTTTCCACCTCATCCCCGCTAAACAGAAAGGACCCTAAAATATCCCTTACCTTACTTCGGTTGGTCTCATTGGCCGCATCAATCATTGTATCGAGTACGGTTTTGCTCCCATCGAGATATTCGGCCTGATTTTGGGCGAAATATCCTATCTGAACGTTGTGTCCTAATTTAAGCTGTCCTTCGTAATCGATCTCCTCAACCATGATTTTAGCCAGCGTTGTCTTTCCCTGCCCATTCTGACCTACGAAAGCTGTTTTACTGTCTCGTTCTAATAGTAAATTGATATCATTAAGAACTTCCTTTTTGCCGTAGTGTTTGGTGATACCATTCATTTCGGCAACCACTTTCCCCGGAATAACAGAAACTGGAAAGCTCAGTTTTAAAACGCTTTTATCCGTTTGATCGACCTCAATACGGTCCATCCGATCTAACTTTTTGATCAGAGATTGAGCCATGGAAGCTTTTGAAGCCTTGGCCCGAAATTTTTCTATGAGTCGCTCTGCCTGTTGTATTTCCCGTTCCTGATTTTTTTGCGCATTGAGTTGCTGCTCCCTGATCTCTTCCCGAAGAACGAGAAATTTAGAATAGGGCTTATTGTAGTCG
>JABDQM010000099.1 GCA_013042315.1 Flavobacteriaceae bacterium
CAAATGGCCTTTTGGGATAAACGTATTTCTTTACACCTTCGTAAGTAGCCCTTACCATTTGCATCCCGTAGATATTATGCGCTTTCCTGTGACTGCAGGGATGCCCGTCAAAGTCGTGCCGCGTATCTAAAGGCGCCGTTTTTGTGGGCACTTCCATTACTGCTGGTTCATTCATGTCGTTCCAGACAGCGTGTGCACCAACTTCCGACATCAGTTCTTTATACAAGCCCGCCCACCATTCTCTGACTTGAGGGTTGGTATAATCGGGAAAGTTGCACTGACCAGGCCAGACTTTTCCGCTCATTAAGGGTCCGTCTCCCCTTTTGCAGAAATAATCGTTCTTTATAGCCTCTTGGTAAACCCAATAATCGCGGTCTATTTTAATTCCCGGATCAATCATGACCACGGTCTTAAATCCGTCCTCATTGAGTTCTGAAATCATCTTTTTAGGATCAGGAAATTTCGTTTTATCCCAGGTAAAGCACCTGAATCCGTCCATATAGTCGATATCGAGGTATATGGCATCACAGGGAATCTTCAGCTTTCGAAACTTACTCGCTATCTGCTTTACCCTGCTTTCAGGAAAATAACTCCATTTAGATTGGTGGTAGCCCAAGGCCCAAAGCGGCGGCAATTCCGGCGTGCCGGTAAGGTCGGTATACGATCTCACCACGCGCGACATATCAGGGCCGTAAAAGAAGTAGTAATTCATCTCCCCTCCTTCGGCCCAAAAACTCGTTACATTTCTTCGCTCATGAGCAAAATCGAAGTGCGTTTTAAAAGTATTGTCAAAAAACAATCCATAGGCCATGTTCTGATGAAGTCCTATGTAAAAAGGAACTGCTTTGTAAAGTGGATCCTGGTCCTTGCCAAAAGCGTATTGGTCTGTAACCCAATTATGTACTCTTTTCCCTTTCAGGTTAAAGTGTGTCGCCTTGTCCCCCATTCCGTAAAAACTTTCCCCGGACTGGGTAATCTTACTCATTTTAACAGAGTTTCCTCCGTAGGTATAATTCTCTTCATAGTGGAATCCCAATTCATCCTCATTGATAATATTGCCTTCGAGATCGGAGATCTGTACACGCAGGGATTTCTTGTCAACAAGAACTTTAACTCTGGCGGTACTAATAAGGTATTCAGTAGCCGTTTCCTCTGCCTTTAGGTCTTTGTATCCCCTAGGGGCGTCCGGACTAATAGCATAGGAAAAATCGGGTTCCATAACGTGGTCGGTGGCGTAACGAAACCTTATCGTACTATTCCTTATGACTGTTACCTCTAGAATAACGCCATTTTGGGTAGTGAAGTAAAATTTATCGGTATCCTGTTTAAAATCAACTATTTGGTCAGGGTAAAGATTTCCCTTGTATTCTAACTCTGTATTAGTGATCATAGGTTGTTCTTAACAATCCGCAAAAGAAAGACATTCGCCTTAGATATTGAAATGATCTTGTTATCATTTATAAACTACATCGATATAGCTGACTGTGATTAATGAAAAACGACCATTCCAAGTGGAGGGATCGTGACTTCAATAGAGTGATCTTTACCGTGCCATGGCTTTTTTGAGGTTTTTCTGATGGTGTTTTTAGACCCACTTCCACCGTATTTCTTGGCATCAGTATTAAAAATCTCCTTGAATTGACCACTTCTGGGAACTCCAATTCGGTATTTTTCCCTGGGGACCGGAGTAAAGTTGCAGGCTATCACCAAATCATCTGCTTCCTTGTGTCCCTTACGCATATAGGTAAGCACTGAGTTCTCATGGTCACCGTAATCGATCCATTGAAAACCTTCAGAACTAAATTGCTTCTCAAATAGTGCCGGATGATCGCGATAAAATTTATTGAGATCCTTAACCAATTGACGTACCCCGTCGTGGAATTCGTATTGCAATAAATGCCAATCCAGACTTTGCTCAAAATTCCATTCGGAAGACTGACCGAATTCAGCACCCATAAAGAGCAGATTGGTACCGGGGTGAGTAAACATATACCCAAACAACAATCTCAGGTTGGCAAAACGCTGCCACTCGTCTCCGGGCATCTTGTAAAGGAGTGACTGTTTCCCATACACCACCTCATCATGGGAAAAAGGCAACATAAAATTTTCCGTAAATGCGTAGGTCATACTAAACGTTAGATCGTTCTGATGATGCCTGCGATAAACAGGTTCTTTTTTAAAATATTCCAGGCTATCGTGCATCCATCCCATCATCCACTTCATCCCAAATCCGAGACCTCCAATACTTACAGGTCTTGAAACCATAGAAAAGGAGGTGGATTCTTCAGCAATGGTTTGTACCCCCTCAAAACTCTTGTACACCTCTTCGTTTAACTCTCTGATAAGGGAAATAGCTTCAAGGTTCTCATTATTCCCGTAGATATTCGGTTCCCATTCCCCTTCTTCCCTCGAATAATCGAGGTACAGCATAGAGGCTACGGCATCAACCCTAAGCCCATCTACGTGGTACTGGTCTAACCAGAACAACGCATTGCTAATCAAAAAGGCCCGAACTTCGTTTCTGCCGTAATTAAAAATCAGGGATTTCCAATCCGGATGGTACCCCCTTCGCCTGTCGGGATGTTCGTAAAGACTAGAGCCATCAAAAAAGCCCAAGCCGTGAGCGTCCTCCGGAAAATGCGAGGGTACCCAATCGAGAATCACCCCAATGCCATTCTGATGCAGGGTATCAATGAGTAATTTTAGGCCTTCAGGCTCGCCAAATCTGGATGTTGGTGCAAAATATCCTGTTAATTGGTATCCCCAGGATGGATCGTAGGGATATTCCATCACCGGCATAAATTCTACATGAGTAAAATTCATTTCCTTAACGTAGGCCACGAGATCTTTGGACAATTCCTCATAAGTCAGAAACTCGTTTTTGTCGTTCTTCTTCCAAGACCCCAGATGAACTTCATAGACAGAAAAGGGTGAATCCAGACTGTTCTTTTCCTTACGCGTATCCATCCATTTTTTATCCTTCCATTTGTAGGTTTTATCCCAGACTACGGAAGCTGTTTTAGGCGGTTGTTCCGAATAACG
>JABDQM010000110.1 GCA_013042315.1 Flavobacteriaceae bacterium
TTAACGTATTTTTAGGAATTGAGAAATGCCAGAACCTTATCTTTGGAAGGCAGTAACCAATCAATATGCACTTAGAAGGAATCCCATTCCGAAAAACCGGTTATTTTTCCGATATTATCAATGACTACCTGGATGAGTCGTCTTCCTTAAGATCCTTCTACGCCAGATTCCCTACAATAGATTCTTTTAAGACCCAGATTGCAGAAAAGCAACAGACGTTTTCTGAAGAAAAGCGCGCCGTACTCGTCTCAGCCTTGCAAACTCAATACAAGGAGGTATCGACCTCTGCCACAACAAAGAAAAGCCTCAAAATATTAGGAGAGAATAATGCCTTCACCGTGGTAACCGGACATCAGCTTAACCTGTTTACCGGGCCATTATACTTTCTGTACAAGATCATTTCCACCATAAACCTCTGTACGGAACTTAAAAAACAGTATCCGGAATATCATTTTGTTCCCGTATACTGGATGGCAACAGAGGATCATGATTTTGAAGAGATCAACTTCTTTAATTTTAAAGGGAAAAAACTACAGTGGAACCGGGATGCCGAAGGAGCCGTAGGTCATTTATCGACTGAGGGTCTCGATCGTGTCCTGGAGATGTTTACTCTGGAAATGGGACCTGGTAAAAATGCCACAGCACTAAAAAACCTTTTTACGGAGGCCTATCTCAAACACAGCAATTTGACGTCTGCTACCCGTTACCTGGCCAATGAGTTGTTTGGGAAAGAAGGTCTGGTCATTGTAGATGGTGACGATCTGTCTTTAAAACGACAACTTATCCCTTATATAAAAAATGATCTTTTTGAGAACACTGCCCATAAAGAGGTTTCAAAGACCGTTGAGAAATTGGGAGCTGTTTCTGAAGCTTATAAAATACAGGTCAACCCCAGGGAGATCAATTATTTTTATTTAAAGGAAGGACTTAGGGAACGTATTATCGAAAAGGATGGGAAGTATTTTGTCAATAATACTTCTCTAGAATTTACAAAAGAGGAGATTTCTCAAGAAATTGAGCAGAATCCAGAACGTTTTTCTCCCAATGTGATAGCCCGACCTCTTTATCAGGAAGTTATTCTGCCCAATTTGTGTTATATCGGAGGGGGAGGTGAAATCGCCTACTGGCTCGAATTAAAATCGTTTTTTAAGGCCGTTGAGGTACCTTTTCCAATTCTTCTTTTGCGTAATTCTGTGCTTGTGATATCTGAGAAACAGAAAAAGAAGATCAAAAAAATGAAATTAGAGGTCGCTGATCTCTTTTTGGATCAGAACCGCCTAATCAACAAGAAAATTCGAGAGATCTCAAATATTGATATCGATTTTAGCCCTCAGAGAAATCATCTGAAAGAACAATTCAAGGATCTTTATACTTTGGCAGAGCAAACAGACAAGTCCTTTCTGGGGGCGGTAAAGGCGCAGGAAGTTAAGCAGTTAAAAGGGCTCGACAAGCTCGAAAAACGGCTGTTAAAAGCTCAGAAAAGAAAGCTTAAGGATCATGTGGTTAGAATGACCGACATTCAGAACGAACTCTTCCCCAATCAATCCCTACAGGAACGCCACCTTAATTTTTCAGAACTATACTTAGATATGGGGGCTAATTTGGTCCCTATGCTTATCAAATCCCTCGACCCGCTTAACAAGGAGTTTTACGTCCTTCAACTGCCGTAATTCTCACCTTTATCGGAATTGTAAATTGTTTATTTTGCTTTCAAAAACCAGCCCATGCACAACATAGATATAGATTTGGTTGAAATGACACTTGACGTCATGAAATATGCCATCAATAGAATAACCAATGTTTCACCTTCCCTGGGGGAGATCAAGAAAGAGGAAGAGTTATTTGCTCTTGTAGGGGAAACCATAACTCCCGAAGGTATTGGAGGGGAAAAGGCCTTTGAACTTTTTCGGGATATACTTGTAAAATCGACGGTGCCTATAGACCACCCGAGGCATCTTGCATTTGTTCCGGCATCCCCTACAAGGGCTGCCGTAATGTTCGACCTTGTCACTTCTGCATCAAGTATTCATGGTGCATATTGGATGGAAGGGGCAGGAGGAATATTCTGCGAGAACCAGGCGATGAAGTGGTTGGTCTCACTTACGGGTATGCCTGAAGGAGCTTTCGGAGTTTTTACAAGTGGCGGTACTGCTGCCAACCTTTCTGCCATGGTAGCTGCGCGTGAAAATTGGCGTAAAACCAAATCCAACATCAATAAAAAAGGATTGATTATAACTTCCTCCGGGGCGCATTCATCCATAAAGGCCATGGCCAAAGTGATCGATGCAGATGTTCACCTGGTGGAAACAGACCAACCCATGACCAAAAAAGTATTACAGCAGGAGATTGATTCCCTGGATGATGAGAAACGTGACCGGCTCTTTGCCGTAGTGGCAACCGGAGGTACTACAAATGCCGGAATCATCGATGATCTCGAGGGTGTTGCCTCTGTTTGTCATAAAGAAGGTTTGTGGTATCATGTTGATGCTGCATACGGGGGAGGTGCCCTGGTTGCAGATACGGTAAGACATCTTTTTAAAGGAATTGAAAAAGCAGACAGCATCACTATTGATCCCCATAAATGGCTTTTCTCACCTTACGATTGTGGGGCTATTCTTTATAAAGACCCATCCCTGGCGCTGGAGGCGCATTCTCAGGAGGGATCCTATTTGGATATTTTTAAAGATGAAGGGGCCAGCGGTTTTAATCCCGCTGATTATCAGATACAGCTCACGCGAAGACTGAGGGGAATGCCACTTTGGTTCTCTCTGGCCACTCATGGCACTGAAAAGTACAAATGGGCCGTAGAACGGGGAATAGCCCTAGCCAATATTGCTGGCGAGTTTATAGAAAACAGAGCAGATCTGGCTTTGGTAAACCCGCCAAGTTTGTCTTGTGTACTGTTTCGCCGTAAAGGTTGGGATTCACAACAATACAAAGACTGGACCTATCGCAATCACAGGGATGGATTAGCCCTGGTGACGCCAACTCTATGGAAAACCGATAATGAGCCCGAGACGGTATTGCGTTTTTGCTTTATCAACCCCGATACAACAGAAGACGACATTACCCTTATACTGGATACGCTGTCTGACTAAAAAATATGGATACCTATGGGACGATAAATTCTCCTTCCCATCGATCACCTTCCCTGGAAAAATTCACACGAATGTGATTAGGTCTTTTCAATTGTAGATATTCTATTTTAAAGGGAATGATCTCTATCATCGTAAAGTGATCCTCGTCCTCGAGATAATCTAATTGATCCGGGCCCGAGAGGCTTGTTCCGGGAGTAGAAACAGTGGTATAATCTTTTCTGGCCTTTGGATCAACGTCTTCCCACGCTTTTGCTTTGGTTTCTTCATTCTGTATTGCCTTCGCAATTCCTTCAATACGTATCTGAGTAAGAGTTTGAGGATTGTAAAACAGAAGCCCAACATTTTTATTTTCTTGTAAGTGGATCATTTTTTTTGATCTGCTGTCTGTGTAGAAAACGAGATTCAGATCGTCTGAAAATTTTCGCAAAACCACCGTCCTTAATCTGGCGACGCGCTCGAGACCCACCGTAGCAAGGGTGAAATAGCGAAATGGGTGATTTTTTTCGGTCGCACCTTTACGGAGTTCCGTCTTGATTTCCTCTAAATAATTTTGAATCATCTACGTGAAATTTAAGTACTAAAGATAAAAATTTTCAAGTTGAGGTAGGGTTTTTTTTAAATGAGTTGTTCTATAATAAATTGCTTTGAAAAAGAATTTTAGCATAGTGTCATAAAAATTCATGTGTTTAGGTTGGTTTTTGATTTGAAAGCCCTGACCGTAGGGGTCAGGGTTTTTCTTTTTTACTTCTTTAAACCAACTGTAATGACGCTTTATTCGACCTCATAATCGAGGCGCATGGTGATGGAAGCCGTTTTTTTCTTTTCTGAGGTATTGTAAACACCACCCCAACTGTATTCTTCATCTGAATTTTGCCCTGTAATCTGAAATACACCCATTTTAGCTGAAAGTAAATCCCCTAATTCCCCACCTGCATTTTGTGCTATTTTTTCTGCGCGGAGGCGGGCATCTTCTGTTGCCTGAGCGATCATTTCGATTTTTAAATCGGCCAATTGAGTGTAATAATACCTTGGTGGTGAAGAGTTGAACTGTACTCCTTTATTAAGTAATTCGGTGATCTCCCTTGCCACTTGCTCGATGAGGAAGACATCATCAGATTCTATTTTTACGGTTTGGGTTAAGGCATAGCCGCGAAAAACACTGCCTATATAATTTCCATTATCGTACTTGTTATCCCTTTGTTCGCTGGTCTGCACGGAATTAAAGATGACATTCTCTTCCGGGATACCTTTCGTAATCAGGTAAGACTTTACGATTTCCTTGTCTTTGTTCAGTTGCTCAAAGGCGGTTTTCAGGTTGGTATTAAATGTTGAGAAATACCCTTCCCAGACAATCAGATCGGAAACAAAATTTTCATTTCCAAGTCCGGTAACCGAGATGATCTTAGGTGGATTCGCCCTATCCTTGTATGCATTTCCCAGAAAAATAGATGCGATAATTATAGCAATGCCAAAAATAAGAGCCGTGGTGTATTTCATTTTCTAATCGTTGATAACCGAGTAATAAATATAGAAAAAACTTGGTCTCAAAATAGCTCAAATTGCTATTTTTGCCCATGCAAAACAACGTCCTTATTCTTGATTTCGGTTCCCAATACACCCAACTCATTGCTCGCAGGGTTAGGGAGCTCAACATATTTTGCGAAATTAAGCCTTATAATCACCTTCCGAAAGATCTATCTGAATACAAAGCCGTAATACTTTCAGGATCTCCTTCTTCTGTGCGTTCTGACGAAGCCCCGCACCCTGATCTGAAGGAAATCAAAGGGAAAATTCCTTTGCTGGGAGTCTGTTATGGAGCCCAGTATATCGCCCACTTTCACGGGGGTAACGTAGCTCCATCTAAAACGAGGGAATACGGTCGGGCCCGACTTTCAAAGATTAAAGATGGCGAGCCTTTTTTTAAAAATATCTCCACCGGATCTCAGGTTTGGATGAGTCATTCTGACACCATACAGCAACTTCCTCCAAAAGCAGAATTACTGGCCAGTACCGCAGATGTAGACATCGCGGCTTATAAGATTCCTGAAGAAAAGATATACGCCATACAGTTTCATCCGGAAGTTTACCACACCAAAGACGGCAAGCAATTGTTAGAGAATTTTCTTGTAGGTATAGCCGGACTTGAACAAACCTGGACACCTGATGCTTTTGTTGAAACAACCGTAGAAGAATTAAAAAAGGAAATAGGGAGTGATAAAGTAATTTTGGGACTCTCCGGGGGAGTAGATTCAACTGTTGCCGCTGTTCTTTTGCACAAAGCCATCGGGAAACATCTGCACTGTATTTTTGTCAATAATGGTCTCCTGAGAAAAAATGAATTTGAAGAAGTTCTCGATCAGTACCAGCATATGGGGCTTAACGTAAAAGGTGTAGATGCTTCGGCACGCTTTTTGGATGCCTTGGAAGGAGAAGAGGATCCAGAGAAGAAACGAAAGATCATCGGAGGGGTTTTTATTGATGTCTTTGATGATGAATCACATAAAGTTGAAGACGCCAAATGGTTGGCACAGGGTACGATTTACCCAGACCGGATAGAATCTGTATCAGCTTCAGGAGGTCCGTCGGCAACCATTAAAAGTCATCACAATGTAGGTGGTTTGCCCGATTACATGAAATTAAAAGTCGTGGAGCCACTAAAAATGTTGTTTAAGGATGAAGTGAGAAGGGTAGGGGCCACGCTGGGCATTGCCGATGAACGCCTTGGAAGGCATCCCTTTCCCGGGCCGGGTCTTGCGATCAGAATATTGGGGGATATTACCCGGGAGAAAGTAGCCATTTTGCAGGAAGTAGACGCGGTTTTTATCAATGGTCTGAGAGAATGGGGACTATACGATGATGTATGGCAGGCAGGCGCCATGTTACTACCGGTGCACAGTGTAGGAGTGATGGGGGATGAACGAACCTATGAGAAATGTGTTGCGCTGAGAGCAGTGGAAAGTACCGATGGAATGACAGCAGATTGGGTAAATTTACCCTATGAATTCCTGCAAAAGATGTCCAATGACATAATTAATAAGGTTCCGGGAGTAAATCGGGTGGTTTACGACATAAGTTCCAAACCTCCGGCAACCATAGAGTGGGAATAAACGTATATACCATGATGAAAGCACTGAATTGTCTTGTTGTGTTCCTTTTATTTGCCTTTCAGGTTCAGGCACAACAATTTAAAACGCACGCAGTTAAAGAAGGTGAAACGCTTTACAGCATTTCAAAACTCTACCGCGTTACCCCTTTTAATATTCTCAAATACAACAAGGAATTAAAGCAAGGCGATGTTTTAAAGCCGAATACGATTCTTGTAATCCCTCTTCAGGCAAGTGTGTCAGACACAAAACCGCTAGCTGATACTTCCGGCAATCCACCCGGTGTTTCAACGGCGAACGATCAGGAAGTTCAGCGGGAACCCGAACGATTCAAAACCCATCGTGTGCGAAGGAAAGAGACGCTCTTTGGGATTTCGAGGAGATATGAAGTGTCTGAAGATGAATTAAAAAGGTATAACAAGGAATTGTACAGCATGCCTTTGAAAAAAGGAATGCGTTTGCAAATCCCGGTATATCCCGAAATAGAAGAGGATCCTAACCAGATTAATCTGGAAGACTTTGAAACCTATATTGTTTCTCCCAAAGAAACGAGATGGAGCATTGCACATAAATACAGAATTACTGTGGATAGTTTAATAGCGTTGAATCCGTCACTGGATAAAAACAATAACTATCTCGCAGTAGGGCAGGAATTACAATTGCCCAAGCCTCCGGGAAGTACGGTTGACGGGCAAGAAGTACAAATTTATCTTTCCTATACAGTACCACCCAAAAAGACCATGTACAGCCTCAGTGGCGAATACGGGATAACTTCGGAGGAAATCATCAAATTAAACCCGATGATACTGGAGCAAGGAGGACTAAAAGAAGGAATGGTCCTGCGCTTGCCTGAAAAGAAAATCGAATCGGAGGAGGTCAACACAGATAACTATATCTTTTACGAAGTAAAGCCCAAGCAAACCGAATATTCCCTCACACGGCAACTCGGGATTGGATATAGCGAGTTACTCGCCCTTAATCCTGATTTATCGCGCGGACTCAAAGCCGGAATGGTCCTGAAGTTACCCAGGGAAAAAGCCGCCACCCTGGAAGTGAGGAATTCCCTGATCCTTGATAAAATCAATCTTCTTGACAGTATCAGAAGAGAAAACCGCCCCTCGCTGATGGTGTTGCTCCCTTTTCGAATGAATAGGTTGAAACTGGATAGTATTGCCGCCGTAGAAAGAACCATAGAGCGCAGTAATGCCCTAAAATACAGTCTGGGATTATACAGTGGGGCTTTGGTTGCGATGGATTCGTTGGCCGACTTAGGGATTTC